>PDZT01000026.1 GCA_002753105.1 Deltaproteobacteria bacterium YD0425bin50
CGATTCGTCCACATTAACAAAACCTCGAAAAAAACAATTGGGATTTAATGATTCGGCACTTCATTGGGATATTATCAATACAGAAAAAAAATTGATTACAGCACATCTCAAGTCAGGGAAAAAAAAGATCATTTATGAAAATGGATATTTTACATACTAATATGCTTAAAGTGAATGAAATTTTTTACAGTATTCAGGGTGAATCCATTAATATGGGCAGGCCATGTGTATTTATTCGACTTACTGGGTGCAATTTGCGGTGTTCTTATTGTGATACGACCTATGCTTATGAAGAAGGCGAGATGCTCGCTTTAACAGTGATTTTAGAACGAATTCGTCATTACAAGTGTAATTTTATTGAAATCACAGGAGGTGAACCCTTGATTCAGAAAAATACACCATCGTTGATTTCCTTACTCATTGATCAGGGCTATCAAGTGCAAATTGAAACCAATGGAAGTAAAGATATTGGTGTGTTGCCTAAGTCATGTATTAAGATTCTTGACATCAAATGTCCGGGGAGTGGTGAAAGTCATTGCAATTACTATGATAATATCCAGCAGTTGGAACAAAGCGATCAAATTAAGTTTGTTATCGGCGATAGAAATGATTATGAATTTGCAAAGTCGATTGTATTCACTTATCCAATATCTATTCCACAGGATCAGATATTGTTTTCACCAAGTTATCATCGATTGATGCCATCGGTATTAGCTTCATGGATTCTAAAGGATCAACTCAACGTGCGGCTGCATACCCAATTACATAAACAGATATGGCCAAATCATTTAAAAGGAGTATGAATTCAAGCCTGAATTTTTGATTTTTGAAAGATTTAAACTGAAAGCCAAGTTGCCAGAAATCGGAAAATTTGTGGATAATGCAATGGATATCATTGAAAAGGACAATCCAACGCTTAAGGATGTGTTACCAATATAGAAAATTTAGAAAAGGTGATATTGAATGAAAGATAGTATCATCAAGACAGATGATTACAAACAGTTTATTCAGGATGTTAAACAATATCTCCAAACCGCACAGATAAAAGCAGCAGTTTCGGTTAATCGTGAATTACTGAATCTTTATTGGAACTTGGCAAAACGAATTATTGAAAAGCAAAAACAAACCTCTTGGGGTGATGGATTCATTAAGCAGATGAGTATCGATTTACAAGCTGAGTTTCCTCAGATGAAGGGGTTTTCAAAAAGAAATCTTGAACTCATGCGTCAATGGTATCGTTATTGGTTATCCGATCATGTAATTGTGCAGCAACTTGCTACGCAATTACATCAATCATCCAATCATTCAAATGACACAAATCTTATTTTTCAAATTCCATGGTGGCATAATGTTGTCATTATCACAAAAATCAAAAATAAAGACGAAGCCCTCTTTTATGTTCAAAAAACAATTCAAAACAACTGGTCAAGAGCAGTTTTAACCCATCACATTGAAAGCGGGTTATATGCCCGATATGGAAAGGCAATAAGCAATTTTGAGATTACCCTTCCAGAACCCAACTCCGATTTAGCAAGGCAAATCATCAAAGACCCCTATAATTTTGATTTTCTGACCATTCGGGAAAAGCACGATGAAAAAGAACTTGAGGATGCTTTAGTCAATCATGTTACTAAATTTCTATTAGAACTTGGGGCAGGGTTTGCTTACGTTGGCAGACAACACAAAATTGAAGTGGGCGGCGATGAGTTTTTTATTGATCTGCTATTTTATCATATCAAACTGCATTGCTATGTCGTTATCGAGCTTAAAGCGGTTAAATTTAAACCTGAATTTGCTGGAAAACTCAATTTTTATGTATCGGCAGTTGATGGCATTTTAAAATCAGAACAGGATAATCCAACCATCGGCATACTGATTTGTAAATCCAAGAATAACACCGTCGTTGAATATGCCTTAAAAGATATCCATAAACCTATTGGTGTCAGCGAATATATCACAACCAGAAGCCTTCCCGATGAGTTTAAATCTTCGTTGCCGACGATTGAAGAAATTGAGGCAGAGTTGGGAGGCGAAGATGAGTGAGTGGAAGGAATGTAAGTTGGGGGATGTTATCTTTTTTGGTAATGGAAAAGCTCGTCCCAAAAATGAAGGGATAATACCAATTTATGGAGGAAATGGGATTCTTGGCTACTGTAATCAGTATAACTATCAAGACGAAACAATAATAATTGGTAGAGTCGGGGCTTATTGTGGCTCTGTCTTTTATGAAAATAAATCTATTTGGGTTTCAGATAACGCTTTATCGGCAAAACCAAAAGAAAGAAATAATACAAAATTTCTATTTTATTTCCTCAAAAATTTAGAACTAAATCAATTTGCAGAAGGCTCAAGTCATCCTCTTGTAACCCAAACTTTACTAAACTCAATTGATATTGAAATTCCAGAAAAAGTAAACGAACAAAGCGCCATCGCCTCAGTCCTTTCCAGCCTCGACGACAAAATAGACCTGCTCAACCGCCAAAACAAAACCCTTGAAGCTATGGCGGAAACGCTGTTTAGGCAGTGGTTTGTGGAGGAGGCGGAGGATGGGTGGGAAGAAAAAGAGCTTAATGAAATTCTTGAATTCGTTGTCGATAATAGAGGTCGAACAGCGCCAACATCTGATACGGGTATCCCTTTGATAGCAACAAACTGTATAAAAAATGAAAATATATATCCGTTATATGAAAAAGTCAGATATGTTGATCAAGAAACATATAATGATTGGTTTAGAGCGCATCCCAAACCAGGTGATATTATTTTTGTTAACAAGGGGACTCCAGGATGTGTTAATTTCGTCCCTGATCCTGTTGATTTTTGCATAGCTCAGGATATGGTAGCATTGAGAGTTTGTCTAAACAGTATGAGTCGTTATTATCTATTTCTTTTTCTCCGAAGCAATGAAATTCAAAGTCAAATTTTGAATTCTAGTGTTGGAACAACAATACCGCACCTAAAAAAGACTGATCTCTTGAAATTTATAATCGAGGTGCCACCAAAAAAAATCCTCGACAATTTTGATAGTAAAGTATCAACTTATTTTTCTAAAATGAATATAAACATGAAACAAATCCGCACCCTCTCAACCCTCCGCGATACCCTATTACCAAAGCTGATGAGCGGTGAAGTGAGGGTGTCTGAACACGATTACAGGATTAAAGGATTTCAGGATTAAGGAGTCGTCCAGAAATAAGTTGAACATTTATGAATTGTCAATCAAAAATAATTGGCATGTTTCATAAAACGTAAAAAGTAGATAACAGTTTATAAGTCAAAAAATATTTCAATACCAGCATATTCACGGTAAAGAAAATGAAACATATTTATAAAGTGTTATCTGGAACATGAAACTTGCCAGATATCACAATAAGATTTTAACAGAGGTAGAGGTAATTGAAGAGTTCATTGCATTAAGCAAAAATATTCAAAAAATGGATAAAGAATCTAAAGAAATGGGATTATCCGATTTTGAATACGCGTTTTATACTGCTATTGCAAATAATGAAAACGCAAGGGAATTAATGCAGAAAGATAAATTGCGTGAATTAGCTAAACGCCCGCACCGATGAACTCCGCGTTAGATTACGTCTATTTTTTTAAAATTCGTGACTATCGACTAACCTTGATAAATCCTCAATTAATTTAAGGAGTTCCTCTTCATATAGCTTCATCTTTTCTATGGATTCAATATCATTGCATGTTAAATTACCCTGTTGGTTTTTTAACATATCTTGTGATGACAGAAGTAACTTGTTTAATGGAGTTCGTAATTCACTAGATATACTGATAAGCAGCTTTTGCATTTTGTTGCGAGCAATTGCGGAGCTAAAGGTAACCGCAATATGGTCCATGCCCACTTGTAAAAATCGTATTTCAGCATCACTAAATGTCGTGAGAGATCCCAATTCAATAACACCAACGACTTTTTTTTCATAACTAAATGGAAACACGATCAAATCTTTTGGTACGCCTTCACCAAACGTAAAAGAAATTCGAGTAAAATAGTCTTGTGGAACGTCAATAATCCGGATCATTTTATTTTCAAGTGCAACTTGACCCACAACACCTTCACCAATTCTTAATGATGTTCGTAATGCATCTGTTTTGACTAATGCGTAAGTATCAACAAGTTCTATTAAATCAGCCGTATCATTGACCAAATAGATGGCACCTACTTGAGCATGAATAAAGGTTGCCAAATAAGTTAATACGTTTTTGGATAGATTGCCAATATCCTGTTCTCCATACATACATTCATTCACTTCATTTTGACAGGTTTTAATCCGATTCTGAAGTTCATTCTCATATTTAGTTTTTTGTAAGGATTCTGTCATTTTTTGTAAGGCAATTCCCAGTTCATCGTTTTGGGAGCGCAAATGAATTTCAATGTCATAATTTCCTGAAGAAATAGCTTGTGCCTGTTCTACAATACTATTGTTAGAATCAATAATTGTATTAAACGATTCAATTAACTGCCCAATCTCATCATAGTATTTAATTTCTTGTTTTGGTACGCGCACACCACCAGAAATATGTCTTGAAATACGGATGAGATGGTTGATTGGTTTAACAATGCTTTTAGAAATAAAAAGCAATACGAGAATACCTGTAAAAAAAGTAATCAGCATTAGCATCAAAACAATAAAAACCGCATCTCGCTTAATGAACTCAACATCAGTAATAAATAGCTTCTGCACGCCTTCAATAATTTCCCTAAGTTGTAAGTCCATTTTTTTTTGGGCTTCTTGATGCTTCTCATGATACATTTTAATTTTGTCTGTATCGTCTTTGCCAATGACTTCCAAGATATTCTGATAATAATTTTTTAACTCGTTAAAACGACCTTTCAGCCCATCACGCATTGAGGCAGGAATTTGAAAATCTGAAGAAAAATTGATGGATGTTTCAATTCGTTTTTCTTGATCTGATATTTTTCGGATTAAACTGTCAGATAGTTCAGGTTTATAAGAAGAAACCAATTCATTTACATAGTCTCCAATATCGTACAAATAGATTTGAATAGAATGAACTTTTCCATTGATACGAAGTAAATAAGCAATATTATCTCTGGTGAATGCAGGGAACTCAGACAATTTTAATATTGAAATCATTGTCAGTACCACGTTTAACAACAGAATAATTCCGAGACCCATGAACAGTCGGGTTGACATTTTCGATTTTTTTGATTTCAGATAGGGTTTTCCCATTTCTTGACGACTAACTAAAGGTGCCTTCATTATAACCTCAATTTTGTAAAATTATAATAACACGTTTATTCAAGTAAAACTCCAATATCATCACCACCGGGTTTTGGAGGACTTTCATTGGATTTGGATATATCTGTTGTTTCAATTAAACCATTTGGGCCTGCTGATAATACCCAAACGTGATACACTGTGTATATTAGATCGGGATCATCGACAATTTTATTTTCGTAATTCATATACATGTTATATATATTAATAATATAGCTTTTTCCCCATGGATCAAGATTGATTTTTGCAATATATGACCAATTTGCCAATCGTGGATCATATCCACGACCCGTAGGTTTAATTAAATGATTGGCGAGATCATCAATATCTTCAAAAGAAACCTTGAAACTTCTACCAGCGTCTTTGGTAATTTTAGGAAGATATGAAAACATATTTGCTGGGTTATTGTCAGAAGGTAGTGTGCACAACAATTTGTACCGATTTTGAATATCATATTTGGATTGATGTTGATTTTTGCGGTTGGGCAATTCACCCGTTTCAAAATAAAAAGAAAGGATAGCTTTTTTTATAACACCTACATCGCTTGTTGTTCTTTCTTTTTTCATAGATTCAATAAAGGATTTTGAACCTAAGACAATTATTGTTCCAAAAATTCCCAAAATCACAGCAACAATAAGCAATTCAATTAATGTAAATCCATTGTTCCCCTTTACAAAAAATTTGTTTATTTTATATTGCATTGATATATATTCAAAAAACTATGAAAAAGTATGGTTCAGAAGACAGTGTCATTGATGATCACAAGATACATTCGACTTTATTCTAATGAATTATTTATATCAACACCATTTTTAGTATTCTGTAAACGTTTACTTAGAGCTTGTCTCGAAATCCCAAGCATTTTAGCTGCAATGGTCATGTTTCCTCCAGAACGTGTTAAAGCTTCATGAATCAAGTCATGGATAATATGTTTGATTGTTGGAAGTTCTTCAGGAAAATACATAATTGGTAATGTTGTTTTTTGATCTGAATAATTTCCCGTTTGCTTTCGAGCATGTTGAATATGTTTTTCAAATGTGTCTAACGATAACATTTTGGATTTATGGAGACTGACTGCGTTAAATACCATTGACTTGAGTTCTCTAACGTTGCCCGGGAAAGAGTAAGTTTCTAGAAGCATGAAGAGTTCTTTGGGTGGTGTTGGTTTTTTTTTATTTAAACTAATGGCAGATTGTTGTAAAAAATGCTCTACCAATAATGGAATGTCTTCTTTGCGTTCGCGAAGAGGAGGGAGGTGAATATGATGTGTACGTAAGCGAAAATTCAGATCTTTTCTAAACATGCCTGACTTTTGAAGTAGCCACAAATCATGGTTCGTTGCCGTAATCATCCTCGCATTGGATTTTTTTAATCGATCGCTTCCTAATGGTAAATATTCTCCTTCTTGAATAAGCCGAAGCAGTTTTACTTGTGATGACTGATTTAGGTCTCCAATTTCATCTAAAAATAATGTACCATTCGTCGATTGTTCAACTAACCCTACTCGGGACTGCGTTGCTCCGGTAAACGATCCTTTTAGATGTCCAAAAAGCGTATCTGAAAACATGTTATCATCTAAACCAGAAACATTCACTGTTACCATAGGGCCATTTAATTTACTATAATGATGAATGGCTTTTGCGATCAGTTCCTTGCCTGCGCCGGTTTCGCCAGTAATTAGTACAGGCTGCGATGTGGTAGCAATTGCCTCAACATATTGAAGGATAGATTCTATAACGGCATTCTTGCTAATAATAATAATATCGTCATTTATAGGTATCATGGTTTTCATCGCGAGTTGTTTTAATTTTAAACGGATTTTAATTAAATATCATATTTTCAAGTATTGACAAGCACTTTTTAAGTTGATTTTTAATCAATAATAGATTATCTATAACACTTTTGTGTTAATAATAAAAAGTATATCATTACTTAATTCAAGTAGCTCTGAAAAGTGGTTTGGTTTTAATTCGTTATTAGATTCGTACTATACCATAGCTAACTTACTTTTCTGAAAAGCATAAACTTATAAAAAAAAAATAGATTTAGGATAATACGTGGTTATGGAAAAAATTGTTGTTTTTGGAGGTTCAGGCTTTATAGCTAGTCATGTTGCTGATAAACTTACTCAAAAAGGGTATGACGTAACCATATACGATAAGGAATTTTCTAACTATCTTAACAAAAAACAAAAAATGCTTGTTGGCGATATTTTAGATAAAGATGCAGTGAATTCTATCGTTACTGGAGCTTCATATGTATATCACTTTGCAGGTTTAGCAGATATTGATGAATGTATCCATATTCCTTCAGATACCATGAAAGTAAATGTTCTCGGAACGGCTACAATTATAGATGCATGCTTAAAAGCTAAAGTTAAACGGTTTGTTTTTGCAAGTTCTATGTATATTTATAGTAAATTTGGTGGATTTTACCGAGTTTCAAAAGTAGCCTGTGAACACCTAATTGAAGAATATTCAAGGCTTTTTGATATCAAATATTCAATTCTTCGCATAGGCAGCGTTTATGGGCCTAGGGCAAACAAATTCAATCCAATTCAAAAACTAATCGAACAAGCTATTCTTAAAGGGAGAATAAGCTGTCCACGTCGTCGGGAAGATGTAAGAGAATATATCCATGTTTTAGATCTTGCTGAAGAATGCGCTAATATTTTAAATGATTCTTATGAAAATAAATACATTAATTTTAAAGGCAATCAGCATTTTACCATAGATCAAATTTTATCCATGATTAAAGAAATATTGAATAATCAAGTTGAAATCGAATACCTTCCTGAAGATGCAAAAAGTCACTATCAAATCACACCATATTCATATCGGCCTGAATGTGCATTGAATCTTACTCCTCGGCATTTTCACGATTTTGGACAAGGAATACTTGAAATGATTTATGATTATGAATCAAAGAAATCAGTTTGCCAATGAATATTATTGATCTTTCCTATCCCATTAACAATGAAATGTCATCCTATCCGGGTGATCCGCCTATTCAATTGAATCAAGTCAAAGATATTGATCCCAATGCAAGCCGTGTAACTCACGTTTCTTTTGGTACTCATTCGGGAACCCATGTAGATGCTCCTTCTCATATGATTAAACAAGGTAAACATCTAAATGAATTTGAATTATCCCATTTTATGGGGAGAACTATAAAATTTCATATAAACCAGTGGGGGCATTATCCTATTAAAAATGAACACTATGACGGCATACTTATAGAAACAGGCTGGGGAAATTGTTTTCACAATCCTCATCAGTATTTTTCTAAGAACAGACCATCAATTCCTTTAGATATTGCTGAGTCTATTAGCGAATCTGGTGTTAAATTTTTGGGTTGTGATTTACCCAGTGTCGATAAAAGTGGTTCACCAGAAAAACAAATTCACCTTATGTTGTTGTCCAAACATATCCTTATTTATGAAAGTCTTGCTAATTTATCACTTATACCTAATGGAATACCGTTCATGTTTATAGGTTTCCCACTTCCTTTTAGCGATATTGATGGCTCACCTGTAAGAGCTATTGCGATACTCAATCCATCATTTTTTTAAATACTTCCCTAAGTTCCCATATTTCCTTATACATATACAATGAAGTACTATTTTTACATTTTTTTAATAAAAAAAATCAAAATAATATCTCTTGACATGCTTTAAAACATGATTAGGTTATATTTCAAAAAGATGATTAACTAATTGATATAATATGATTTTCAATTTTATTAAATTGATCTTTTTAAACATTTTTGGAGGTGGTTTTATGAGAAATTTAATTCCATGGAGAAAACAAAAAAATGAAGTAAAATCCTCCATTGAGGATCACATTAATCACTTTCACAGAGAAATGAACACATTGTTTGATCGTTTTTTTGAAAAAAGGTCAAATGACTTTCCAGTCAATCTAGTTGATGAAGGGAATTGGCAACCCAAGGTTGATATCAGCGAAGGTAAAAAAGACATTATTATTAAGGCTGAAATACCGGGTATTGAACCAAAAGACCTTGATATTTCATTAAATGGCCGAGTGCTAGTAATAAAAGGTGAGAAAAAAAATGAGAAAGAATCCAAAGAGAAAAATTATCACCGAATTGAACGGTCTTATGGATATTTCAACAGAACACTTGAGCTGCCAACTGATGTAATTGAATCCGAAGTCAATGCATCTTATAAAAATGGTATTTTAAATATTGAACTAAAAAAAACAAAAGAATCTGAAACTAAAACAATTAAAGTAAAAGCTGAATAATAAAAATTAGATAGGGAGAAATTTTCTCCCTATTAAGAAGTAAAAGGAGGTAGTGTTATGGCTATTGTAAAATGGAGAGAACCCAATTATTCACCAACAGTTTTTGATCAGCTCCAGAAAGAGATGAACAAGTTATTTCAAAATTATTTTGGAGAAGAGTTTTATCCTTATATAACGCATGTTTATCCACCGGTAAATTTGTATGAAGACAATGAAAATCTGTATTTAACATGTGAAATTCCCGGTGTTTCACCAAATGATATTGATATCCATGTAGAAAGAGAAAGTATTCAACTTAAAGGTGAGCGTAAAATTGAAACTGAAGCAAAAGATGGCCAGTATCATCGACGGGAAAGAGAAAGTGGAAAGTTTTTGAAAAAAATTTCACTTCCTATCCGAATCAATACAGAAGCTGTAAAGGCATCTATTGAAAATGGAGTGCTTAAGGTAGCCATGCCAAAAGCTGAAGAAGTTAAACCTAAAAAGATTCAGGTAAAACTAGCATAAGGAGGTGGTTAATATGTTAGATAAAGAACTCATCAGCAAAAATAAACAAGAAGTAGAAGCTAAAGGCGAATTAACGAAAGCAGGTGTCTATTTTAGCCCTTCTGTTGATATTTATGAAAATAAAGAATCAATTATTCTGCTTGCAGATATGCCCGGAGTAAGCTCAGAAAATATTGATATCCATCTTGAAGATAATGAATTGAGAATCCAAGGTCATGTTGTCCGAAATAAAAATGAATCACCAATTGTAGAAGAATACCGGATTGGGGATTATTCGAGAACGTTTACGCTGACCAATATGATTGATCAGGATAAGATTCAGGCAACGATGAAAGATGGCGTGTTACGACTTGAACTTCCAAAAGCTCAAAGCGTAAAACCAAAAAAAATTGCAATTAAAACAGGATAATAAGTTCCTTAATGATAATTTTAATAGTCTATGAAAGGATAGGTGTATTATGATCACAAAAAATTTATTCAATATTTCACCCTGGTATTACAGAAATCCATTTGATGAATTGGATCGAATTCAACGATTATTGTCAACTAAACCTAGCGCAGGTGTTTTCCCATTAATCAATGTTACTGAAGATAAATCAAATTTTTATGTACGAGCTGAATTGCCGGGAATCAAAGCCGATGAACTTGAAATTACAGTTACAGGAGAAAGTCTGGCAATTTCAGGTGAACGTGAGATTGCTTCTGAAGGAGAACATGTAAAATACCATCGCAGGGAAAGAGAATCAGGAAAATTCAGCAGAATGTTCAATCTGCCTACAGTAATTGATTCCAATAAGGTTGATGCAACTTTTGCAAACGGGATTTTAACTATTGTACTTCCTAAAGCAGAAGCAGCAAAACCCAAACAAATCACTGTAAAATAAAATAAAAAATTGAAAGGAGGGATGACATATGTCTGAGATCAAAGAACTTCAAGCAAAAGAAAAAGCAAAGGTTCCTAGTACTGGAGAGCAAACTAAGCCCGGCCTACGATTTACCCCGGCTGTAGATATTTTTGAAACAGAAAAAGAAATTACATTACTTGCAGATATGCCCGGTGTAAAAGCTGATGATCTGAATATTGATCTTCGGGAAAATGTACTGACATTAGAAGGCAATGTCGCACCTTTTGAAGGTGCTGATGAACATGATGTGTTGGTCGAATTTGAAGTAGGTAAATACTGGCGTCAGTTTACTCTGTCAGAAGTTATCGATCAATCCAAAATTGAAGCGAATATTAAAGAGGGTGTATTAAGGCTCAAATTACCCAAAGTTGAAAAAGCTCAACCGCGTAAAATTACCGTTAAAGCCGCTTAATTTTTTCAGGGTAATGCTACCATACCAGAAGTAATTTTTATAAAACTTCTGGTATGGTTCATTTAATTTAAGTAAAAAAGTATGATACTGCTTTTGCTCCGGTTGCTACTGCCATATAACCACCTAAAATAGGAGCTAATGGCGGCATAAACATGGTAAAAAATGCGGTTACAGCTACAGTACCCATTGCCAGTTCTTTTAATTCTGTCAATTCCTGATCATCATATCCCAAACTTCCTCCATAAATGAGGCCAGATTCATGATTTTTTAAAACCTGAGGTGTTTCTGCTAAATCTGTTAATTGAATTCGTGCCATCTTTCTTTCCTTTCTCTTAAATGATTAATAATAAAGATCAACCCAAATGGGAAGTATTTTATTCCAATTTCTTGTAAAAGTAAATAGATAGGAACACTGCCTCAATGTAACTGTTGCAGATACAAATAATAATAAAGTCCTTTCAATGACATTAACTCATCATGTGATCCTTTTTCAACAATTGTTCCCTGATCCATTACCAAAATCACATCTGCATGATGGATCGTTGACAGGCGATGCGCAATCATAAAAATTGTACTTTCTGGAAAGATCCGATTCATATTTTGATAAAAATACCGCTCTGATTCATTATCTAAAGCAGATGTAGCTTCATCTAAAATAAGAATTCCGGGGGACTGAATAATTGCTCTGGCAAGGACAATCAGTTGACGCTGTCCGCCGCTTAAATTGCCACCATTGGCATCCAAAAGCGTATCATAGCCTTTTTCAAAACGGGTAATGAATTCATGTGCGCCAACGAGTTTCGCAGCTTCCATCACTTCAAAATAATGTACATAAGGTTGTCCCATAGCAATGTTTTCACGGATTGTACCCCTAAATAAATAACTATGCTGAGGCACCATACCAATTTGTTTTCGTAAGCTAGGCAGATAAACAGTGTCCACATCAAAACCATCGATGTATATTTTTCCACTCGTGGAAGCATAAAAACCGGCAATTAATTTGATTAAAGTTGATTTTCCAGAACCGCTTCGTCCGACAATAGCAATCCGTTGACCAGCTTGGGTTTCAAAACTAATATCTTTTAATATTTTTATATCCTGTGTATAATTAAAACTCACATGACTTAAGCGAACATGCCCGCTAATTTTAGGCACAACAATTTTTTCTGTGCTTGCAATTTCATCAACTTCAGGTTTGGCTTCTAAAATATCATTCAGACGTTCAGCAGAATTCAATACTTCCTGAAAATGCTCCCACTCATTGACAAGCGCTATAATGACGCTTGAAAATTGATTGGCCATCATCATAAAAGCCACAAGCGTTCCGATAGTGATGTGATGCCCCAGAACTAGCCAAGTGCCTGTAAATAGTACTGCAATTTGGCTTAAATGATTCACAAAACTTCCAGCCATTTGAGAACATATGCCGTATAAAGCAGTCTTAAAATAGGCATTGACAAACCGTATATAAAAATCTTCCCAAGTCCATCGAGTCAGACGTTCCACTCCTAAATGTTTTATGGTATTGACACCCGTAAGCGATTCTATGAGAAAACTCTGACTCTCATTATTTTTTTGAAATACATGACGATAGGATGATTTCATATACGGGGTAACAACCCATACATTACCCATGTGCAGTACAATAAAACTACACACAACGAATGTAAGCGAAGGACTCAAATATCCCATCAAGCCTATATAGAGAATACATGTGATCAATTCTAAAACAATTTGAATTCCCTTTTCAGTAAAAAAACGGGTCATCTTTTGGTTTTCCTGAAGTCGGCTTGTGATATCTCCTACTTTTCGGTTTTCAAAAAATGGTAAAGGCAGGTTCAACAATTTTTTATAAAAATCGCTAATCATCAACAGATTGACACGCATGCTCACAAATGAAAGCATAGATTGACGAAAATAATTAAGTATAATGCTGATTAAAAGAATAATCGATATCGCAGTTAACGCATATTTCAGCCATGTATGATTTTGTTTAATGATAATATCGTCAAAGATAAATTTTGAAAAAAGAGGCATGGAAAGATTTAAACATTGTAAACAGAGGGATCCGAAAAAGATTTCAATGATCAATCGATGATACGATTGGATATATTTTTTAAAAGGTTCTAAAGCCGGCTTCGATTCCTGAATGGTGTCAAATTTTTCCGTAGGATTTAAAAAAAGGGTGTAACCATTCCAGCCCTGACTAAATTCCTTGACTGACATCTTGATCAGTCCTTGAGCAGGATCAGATAGATGAATCACATGGCCAGTAATTTTATACACAACCATCCAATGCGCCCCTAACCAATTCACGATAGCAGGCAAATGGCTTTGCATTAAATGATCTAAATTGGATTTCATGGGGGTTGCTTCAAAACCCAGTTCATTTGACGCTTGAATCAGATTTTGCATGGATGTCCCCGAGCGGCTGACTTGCACAAGGTCTCTCATGAAATTAATTCCAACATATTTACCATAAAATCGGCAGATCATTGTCAAGCAAGCCGCGCCACAATCCATTTGACTTTGCTGAAGTATTTCTGGAAATCTTCTAAACTTGAAGGTTTTAGGAATTTTAACCTTATCCAAGAGCTGTGGAACTTTATCCCATTCCACCATGCCTAAAATTTTTTTTTCTTCTGTGACTTCGGTTTTTCCTCTATATGGAAGTACAGACCTGATTTCCAAGGGTTTGGTAATCGATTTTTCTTTTTTTAAAATTTTTAAAAAAGCAGTTTTAGATAACTCATACACCACTGTATCTGTTTCTGTCACTACATAGGTGGTGTATGCGGTATCTGTCATCGATTCCTGTTCACCAACAATGTCGCCGGGCTGAATATATCTTAATATTTGATGAGAAGTCTCTTCATGGATGACTTTGAGTAATCCTTTTTCAACAAGATACAATGCATCGGCTGGATCATTTTTTCGGATTAAATACTGTCCAGCACATAATTCTACTCGGATTAAATAACGGATTAAGTCATTGATGTAATCCGAAGGAAGCTGGCTAAATCGTTTCGTTTGAGAGACAAACGATTTTAGAGTTTTGAATACCTCATAGTCTTTTATTTTAGTGCCAATTTTTTTGTTATGAATCAGGAAATGATTGAGGTCTGTTTTGGTCAATTTCAGCAAAATGGTTGAAGGCGAATCACAATACACTGAATAAGCAGATTTTAAATCTGAAAAAAAAGCATTTTCATCAAAGCAAGAGCCTTCCTGCAATGTATCTAAGGTCAATAAAGAGCCTTCTATCTTGTCGCTGACTAATTTTACCTTGCCAGACACAATAAAAAAAAGCGCGCTATATTCTTTTCCAGAAGCATGAATCAAGTCTCCCATATTAGGGGATATAGGTGTACATAGGTTCGCAATCGTTTCTAATTCTTTGGAATTGAGTTCAGAAAAAACGCTTATTTTTTTGAATATCTCTATGGTGTTCATTTTTTTTATATGTTTTCATTGAAAGGATGCAGATTTTTTCAATACATCTAAATAGAATTTGAGTCTTGGTAAAGGGCAGAACGATATATATCTTGTCTATAATTGAATATTTTTTGCCATATTAATACTCAAAAAGCAAACAGCTTTTCACGTACCCAGTGCTTTCTGTTTGAATGATTGAGGAGATTCTTCAGTGGGTGTCAATCAATAAAATAAAGTCTCATTTTAAAGCATTTGTCTATTGACATCATATGAATAATAGAGGAAAGTACAAATTTCTATAATTTTTGTAAACCGATAGTATAACCATAACTCATTGAAGTTAGTAATAATGTATCATTTTTTCATATGGAGGATAGAGCAGAATGGGTGAACCAGCAATAAAAATTCAAGGCCCCCATAAGAGCATTTTTAAAGATAAAGTTATGTCTATGTTACCTGAAGGGGGAAATCTTAACGCTTGTCTTACGTGCGGTGCATGTTCATCGGGTTGTCCGGCAACAGGTCTATATAATATGGATCCAAGAAAGTTTTTGCGCATGGCTGCATTAGGAATGGATGATGAAGTCATGAGTACAGAATGGGTCTGGACATGTACCATGTGCATGAGATGTATTTATGTATGTCCAATGAAAATTAATATTCCACAGCTTGTTTTTTATACCAGAGCATCATGGCCTCGTGAAAAACGTCCCAGAGGTATTCTCGGATCTTGTGATTCTGCATTAAAGCACGATACCTGTAGCGCAATGGGAACCAATGAAGAAGATTTTATGTTTGTAGTTGAAGACGTATTAAATGAAGTTCGGGAAAATCAACCGGGAATGGAAAATTTGGAAGCACCTGTTAATAAGGAAGGCGCTTATTTTTTTGTAAATCAAAATTCAAGAGAGCCGGTTACTGAACCTGATGAAATGGTTCCTTTATGGAAGATATTAAATAAAGCTGGAGTAGATTGGACCTATGGATCAAAAGGGTGGGCAGCAGAAAATTACTGTATGTTTGAAGGTAATGATGAGGGCTGGGAGCATATTGTTCGGGTGAAAGCTAAAGCAGTGGAGGATTTGGGCTGTAAAGTCTGGCTCAATACGGAGTGAGGCCACGAAATGTTTGCAGTCCGGTTCGGACTGAAAAAATACAATATTCCCCACAATTTTGAAATCAAAAGTATTATTCATTATTATGCCCAGTGGATTAAAGAAGGCAAGCTTCCTGTTAATTCCGATTGGAACAAAGAATTACAAGTCAAATTTACCGTTCAAGACCCCTGTCAGCTTGTGAGAAAATCATTTGGAGACCCAGTAGCTGATGATTTGCGCTATGTTGTCAAAGCCGCAGTTGGTGAAGAAAATTTTATTGATATGTATCCCAATAAGTCAAATAATTTTTGTTGCGGTGGTGGTGGCGGATTCTTACAAAGTGGACGACCTGATCAACGCCGTGAATATGGAAAGCTAAAATTCGAGCAGATCCAAAAAACAGGCGCAACCTATGTAATTACGCCATGCCATAATTGTCATGCTCAAATTCATGATCTTGAGGAACATTTCGAAGGCCATTATCACACCGTTCATTTATGGACAATTCTCTGTTTAGCCATGGGAATGTTGGGTGAAAACGAAAGAACCTATTTAGGTTCAGACCTTGCTGAAGTCGGCCTTTAAGATCACGGATTCAACAGATTCTACAGATAATCCGTGCCATCTGTGATTCAAACAAATGAACAAATAAAAAAATTATCGGCCATGGTATAGTTATAATATTCCATGGCCGTTTTATTACTAAATAAAACAATTCTTTGCCGTGAATATTCCATTTCAACTCTATAATACTCTTTGGTCATCTGTGATTCCCTTTTTGCGTAACAATTCTAGATTGCAAAAGGGATTTAACGAACGTGTGCTTAAAATTAAACCACAACCTGCGGACTTATGGATCCAATCTGCTTCAGGTGGAGAAGCCTATTTAGCTTGGGAGATTTTAAAGCTGCTTGACGTTCATAAGCCGATTCGTATTTTGCTAACGACCAATACAGATCAAGGTATGGAAGTTCTTGAAAAAGCAGCACAGTCGCTATCCGCAACAAAAACATTTAGTATTCATTGTTCGTATTTTCCATTTGATCAACCCTCAATAATGCAAAAAGCTGTTGAAATTATTTCTCCTAAACTTATGGTGTTGCTTGAAACAGAAATATGGCCGGGATTAATGCTTGCTTTAAAACAACGTCAATGTCCTGTGCTGATTATCAATGGTAGAATTACACAAAAAAGCTTACGAAGTTATCGGTTATATCCACGTTTATGGCCTTCCATTAAACCGAATCGCATTTTGGCTATGTCAGCCTTAGATGCAGAACGTTTCGCCAATTTGTTTCAAATTGAAACGCCGGAAGTGATGTATAACATTAAATTTGACAGGTTTAATCTCTCCCGTATGGATTCTAAAGAAAACGCTTTAGACAAGTTCATCTACACAAATGACTTGTTTGTTGTTTTAGGGTCTGTCAGAAAAGAAGAAGAGACTGATATTATGCAGTTGATTTCACTCATAAAACAAAAACATCCTCATATGTCGATGGGTCTATTTCCTCGCCATATGCATCGAGTTGAATCTTGGATAACATGGTTATCTACAATGCCATATCCTTGGATATTAAGGTCTAAAATAAATCAATCACAACCTTCAGGAACCATTATAATTTGGGATACGTTTGGTGAACTGGGTTCTGCATATCATCGTGCAAATGCTGCTTTTGTTGGCGGAAGTTTAGCGCCTTTAGGCGGGCAGAATTTTTTAGAGCCGCTTTCATGTGGTGTAATTCCAGTAATTGGTCCATATTGGGATAATTTTGCGTGGGTTGGAACAGACATTATCAAGCAAGGATTATTGAAAGTCGTAAACACTTGGGAAGAAGTAGCTCATTTATTGTGTTCAAGTTTATCTCAACCTGATCAGAAGGAAATTGTATTTAACAAAGCATCTGCATATATAAAAGCTCGTCAAGGCGGAACTCAACAAGCCTGTTCGGTTATTTTAGATTACCTGAATTGATTTTTTCTGCGTATAGAGGATATCGATATGTATATTGATGACCAAAAATATGTCCGGGATGGAAAAATTTATCGTCGAACGCTTCTTCGAAATTCCTATCGGAAAGAAGGAAAAGTCTATCATGATACGATAGCTAACCTCTCAAAGTGCAGTGAAGAAGAAATTGAAGTACTTAAGATGGCTTTTAAAAAAAAAATCGAAAAAAGGTAAACTACTCGGAGATCAAATGGATACTAGTTCAAAAATCATCTTCAGATGGTACCCATATTGCTTTAACTCTCGTTTTCCGGGAAAACCATTAGCTGAAATTTTTGGAAAGCCAATGTTCTGGCATGTTTATACTCAGGCTAAAAAATGTACTTTGTTTTCAGATATTGTCGTGGCTACAGACGATGATCGAATTTATACATCTGCAAAACAGCATCAAGTGCCTGTAATCATGACAGCATCAACACATCAAAGTGGTACAGATAGGGTATTTGAAGCAGCAAAGCACATGAATGTTTCGGCAGATACCATTGTGGTAAATATTCAGGGAGATGAACCTGCGTTAAATCCTGATATGCTCACAGAACTTGTGCTTCCATTTAAAGACCCGCAACTTCAAGTTTGTACCTTAGCTCGATGGCTTGATGAAAACGAAGCATTGATCCCCGACCGGGTTAAAGTGGTTATGGATAACCAGAACGATGCCCTTTATTTTTCGCGTTTCCCTATACCTTATCCAGCAAATAAGACGAATATTATTTATTATGGTCATATAGGATTATATGCATTTCGGTTTTATATCTTAGAACAATTTGTTTCATGGCCATTAGGCAGACTTGAACAAAGTGAAAAATTAGAACAATTAAGACTTCTTGAACATGGTATTTCCATTCATGTGGTTATTACAGAACACAAAAGTATGGGAGTAGATCGGCCAGAAGATATTGAAATTGTAAAACGCATGATGGGCGATACCAATGAATAATTGGGATTTATCACATTATCCAAATCCATGGAAACGGTTAAATTCAACATTTATCTATGCAAATCCATGGATTCACGTACAAGAAGATCAAGTGATTAATCCTTCAGGCGGTGAAGGAATATATGGCTTGGTAAAGTTTAAGAACTTTGCTATTGGCATTATTCCTATAGATGAATTTGGAAATACATGGTTAGTTGGCCAATATCGTTATGCATTAGATGCGTATTCATGGGAAATTCCAATGGGCGGAGGGCCAAAGCATGAATTGCCCATAGAAACCGCAAAGCGCGAATTAAAAGAGGAAACTGGATTAACTGCTATACAATGGACTGAAATAGCCCATCTTCATACATCCAATTCAGTTACTGATGAAGAAGGGTGGGTGTTTGTTGCACAAGACTTGACTCAAGGAGCCCCTGAACTTGAACCTACCGAAGACCTTACTGTATATAAGCTTAGATTTGATGAAGCAATAAAGTGGGTATTACAAGGAAAAATTACGGATGCAATTAGTGTTGCAGGAATTATGAAACTTGCATTAACAAGACAAGTGTTTGGATTTTAAAATTAAAAAGCCACGAATACATCTATAGGTTAATGTATATTCATGGCTTTTTTGATGAAGAAAAAACTTACTTAATCCTGAATTATACGCATCCAGTTGGTTTAGGTAAGCCTGCCATTTTGCAAGCTCCTTTTCCCGGTCCTGATGGGAACAATTCATAAATATGTTTTAATTTGAATCCAGTTAATTTTGAAAGAATACGAACCATCGGTGCGATTCCATTCTTTTTGTAATAATCTTGAAGAATTTCAACGGTTTTATGATGTTCGTCAGTTAATTCTTTAATTCCTTCTTGTTCTTTAACGAAATCAACCCATTCTTCATTAAAAAGATTAAAGTCAAGCAAAAAACCATCTTCATCAATTTCAAACTTTTTCCCTTTGTGTTCAACTTCAGCCATGTAACATAACCTCCTATTAAAAAGTATCTATTTATAAAGGACTACGCCTTATTACCATCTCAAAAAGTAGTTATCTCTAAACAATAAATAATAACTTGTCAATATGAACCTTTAGTTTAATATTCTCTTGGTGTTCGATTCAGTTCTGATAAAGTAAATACAGGGCCATCTTTACAGACAAGCTCTTTTCCAATGTTACAGCGACCGCACATTCCTATACCACATTTCATTCTATTTTCAAGTGACATGATAATGTGATCATGATCATAGCCTAATTTTTCAAGAACAGGCTGGGTAAATTTGATCATTACCGGAGGCCCGCAAATAATCGCATATGTATCTGGACTTGCAGACGGCGCTTTTTTTTCTGTGATCGTTGGCACAAAACCTACATTATATTTCCAGTTTGGATCATCTGTTCGATCTACAGTCATATGAATGTTGATGTCATCTCGACGTTCCCATTCTGCAAGTTCATCTTTGTATAAAAGCATTCCGGGTGAACGTGCACCATAGATCACATGGATGTCTTTAAATTTAGGCCGATTCGCTGGATCTAGCATATATACAATCGATGACCGCAATGTGGTAAAAGCAAATCCTCCACCAATGATAACAATATTTTTACCTTGCAGTAAGTCCCATGGATATGAATTCCCTAACGGTCCTCTTATTCCCATGATATCCCCGGCTTTCATGTTATGTAAATAAGCGGTAACAAGGCCGACTTTAAATACAGTAAACATGACAAAGCCTTTTTCAGTTGGCGATGATGCAATACCGATGGGTATTTCACCTTTACCGGGAACTGAAAGTTCAGCAAATTGTCCTGCCTTATATGCAAATTTTTTCTCATCATTTGGATCTAAAAATATAAATTTAAACGTTTTTAAACTTTTATCTTCCGTCGCAATGGTGACATTATCAATGCGTACCGGATATGGTAAATATGGATTTTGCACAGCATCCCCCTAAAAAGAAATAAAGGTGTTGCCCGTCTTATGAGGGCTGATAACTATTCATCATATTGCATATTTGACGGATATCGATATTCACTGGGCATAGACGAACACATCTTCCGCAACCTACACACATAATTCCCTGATTGTATTTATCTAAAAAATACTTAAGTTTATGCATAAATCGTTGTCGTACCCGCGAAGTTTTTTCTCCTCTTGGATTGTGCCCAGAACCATGTAGGGTAAATAAAGGAGACATACATGTATCCCAATTCCGCGTACGGATTCCTTGACATCCTTTGGTTTCATCCTGAATATCAAAACACCAGCATGTCGGACATGAAAATGTACATGTACCACAATTGATACATGAAAAAGCAACATCATCCCAAAATGGAGCTTCATAAATCTTCATAATGGATTTGGATGCTAATTGGTCAGTTTTGACACGAGAAGCGATTTTGGATTCTGCTTTTTCTTTACCAGATTTTAGTATTGATTCTGCAGTTGCAGGATCGAAGGAGTCAGACCATGTTGCAGTTTTCAAAAGATTTTCACCTTTTGGAGTCAGTGACTTGGCAATAAAAGAATCTCCTTGATCCATTAATAATACATCTAGTCCAGTTTCGCTAAAAGGCCCGCATCCAGTACTTGTACAAAAACAAGTACTACAAGGATTATTACATGCAAGCCCTATAAGTGTTGTAGATTCATAAGCACGAATCCAATACGGATCTTTGTATTCACAAGTATCAAAATTCAATTTAACCAATTGAAATGCTTTTGCATCACATGGACGAATACCTAAAACCGCCTTCGGCATAGATTGATTGTTCATTTCTTTCAATATATGGTGACCTGATTTGTTTTCGTCTGTATGAAAGGAAAACATTTTTTCAGATTGAGGAAAAACGATTGATTTTGGTGAAAGAGTTGTATTTTGAACCGTTAAATCCGGAAGTTGTTCAGAACCAAGTTTTTGAAATTCATAGGTCTTACCCTGTTTTGCAGGACCATATACATCGTATGTGGATTTAAGTTGATTTATACCACTTGACCATTTTTGTTTGTCTATTTTTACAACCATCATAATTTATAAGCCCTTATCCGTAAATATGATTTACGACTCTAAGTCATCTTTCAGTTCGCTCTTTATTTTATAAATGACTGAGGATCATTTGTCTTATAATGATCCAGAGGAGGTCGTTTGTCTAAGGTAAGCCCTGCTTCCCAACCAAACAATTCAACACAGTCTTTTTCAAGCTTTTTGGTAAATTGTCTAACGGTGATATCCATTGGACAAGCGCGTTCACAAGAACCACAATCAGTACATCTCCCCGCACAATGATAAGCTCTTAAAAAATGGAATGTACGAATATCAATGGGATCCATTCCTTTGCCTAACCATTGAGGTTTTGATTCATCTACAAAACATGTAGGACAATAACATAATGGACAAGCATTCCGACATGCATAACATCGAATACATGTTGAAAGCATATCTTCAAAAAATTTGAATTTTTCTGAAGATGCCATCGATTCAATTTTTCGGATATCCTCATAACGATCAATATCTTTTGACTCAGGAACCAAGTCAGCTACCAGTTCATCATAAATAACTGGATTTTTATATTTGCATATTGAACAGTTGCTTTGAAGTACCTCTTTTTTTTGAATCGTCTTTGTTGCACCTCTACTATCTGTTATAGTAATTTCCTGATTGTGTTCAGAAACTTCCGCTATTTCATTAACCATCAAACCATTAATTTTGGCTTTATCTATCATGCCCGTACAAGGAACGCCAATGATAACCAATTGTTCTCGTTTGATTTTATTTTCTACAATATGAGTAACAATATTTCTTGTATCACATCCCTTGGCTATAATACCAATTCGTTCTTTTCGGTTTGTAAGATAGTTGGTTAAATTGATTCCACAGTTGCTATCCCATACGAGTTTTTGTGTTTCATCTGGTACTCGAACAAGACAGGGTTGGTTCATCATTGGAATAGTCCCTTTTTTGAAGCCAAGCACGACATCGACTTTTTTTTCGTTTAGAAGTCTTTCTGCGATGTTTTGAATTTTCTTTTGATATTCTATCATGTTTAAGCTACCCTGCTATATTGTTTTACAAACTGTTTGTTTGGTCCTAAAGCTTTTACTGATTCGCATACCTGTTTTGCAACGTCAACAAATTTTGTCGATTCAGCCGATGATATCCAAGAAAAATGGATCCGGCCGGGTTCAATGCCCATGTGTTCCATAAGATTTTTTAGGAGCACAAATTTACGCCTTGCGTATAGATTACCCTCCAGGTAATGACAATCTCCCGGGTGTCAACCGGATACCCATACGCCATCAACTCCTTCTCTCAATGCTGAAAGAAAAAATTTAGGATGCATACGACCAGTACAAGGAATACGAACCACTCGGAAATATGGCGGATATTGCATGCGTCCTACGCCAGCAAGATCGGCTGCGCCATAAGTACACCAATTACAAAAAAAACTTACAATTTTGGGTTCCCAATCAGCCATAAAATGGTGTCTCCTGATGTTTCACGATTCCGCCTTAGTAAGGAGGAATCGTGTAGTTAAAAATAAAAAATAGTATTATCAAAAAATTAGTTAGGCAATTCTGTTATTGCAAATAACTGATTAAAAATTTGACCATTATCGTAACCGTTATGATGAATAGCTCCTGACCTGCATGATGCAACGCAGAGTCCACAGCCTTTGCATAATACTGGATTAATTTGTGCTTTTCCAGTAAACGGCCCTTTTTCAATAAAACTCGGCGCAGAATATGGGCAAATTGAAATACAAATACCACAAGAGCTACAATTAACCGGATTGATAAATGCAACTTGTCCGCTTGTAAAAATATTCTTACGTGCAAGCAGGGTAACGGCTCTGGATGCGGCTGCTTTAGCTTGAGCAATAGATTCATCAATCGGCTTGGGATAATGGGCTGTTCCACATAAGAAAACGCCATCCGTAGCAAATTCAGAAGGTCCTAATTTTGCGTGACGTTCCACAAAGAAACCATCTTCATTTAATGGAAGCTTGAAGAACTGCGCCAAGTCTTCTGCAGGATTTGGAATCAGTGCGCTAGCTAAAGTTAGCAGATCAGTTTCAATGATGATAGGTCTATTCAAAACATGGTCTGTAACACTGATACTCATTTTTCCATTTTGAATGGCTACGCTGGGTTTATTATTTACACTGTAACGAATAAAAATTACCCCTAAATCTCGTGCTTTTCTATAAAGTAACTCTCTCTCTCCATACGTTCGAATATCTCTGTAAAGAATATAGATATCCATATTAGGATTGAGTTCTTTTAATTCAATAGCATTATGAATTGAATGGGTACAACATACTCGTGAACAGTAAAGCCGATTATTTTCTCGAGAACCTACACATTGAATAAATACTGCACTTTGAAGCTGTTTAAGCATAGGGTCATGATTGATGAGTTTTTGATCTAAATCCAATGAGGTAATGATTCTTGAATCTTTGCCAAATTCATACTCACTCGGCTTATACGCTGATGCTCCTGTTGCCATAATGGTAACGCCATGTGGAATAACCGTTTCCGTAGCATTACCCACCAGAGTTGTTTGAAAATTTCCAACAAATCCATCTACTTTCTTAATTGTTGTATTCAAATGAACATGAATTTTTGAATCTGTTGTAACATCATTAATTAATTGCTTTAGCTCGTCAGCAACGATTTCATTTGTTGTCGTTTTATAAATACTTTTAGCTTGCCCACCAAGAGTAGAGTCTTTTTCAACAATATGAGATTCATATCCTTGATTAGATAGCGTTTTAGCTGCGACTAATCCACTGATACCGCCTCCAATTACCAATGCAGTTTGATTTACCTGTAATTCTGCTTCTTTCAAAGGTTGAAGCATGGCGACTTTCGCTACAGCCATACGCACCAAATCCTTTGCTTTTTCCGTTGCAGCTTCAGGGCTATCCTTGTGAACCCAAGAATCATGATTTCGGATATTGGCCATTTCAAATAAGTATTTATTGATTCCGGCATTTTTAAGCGTTTCCTGAAAAAGGGGCTCATGCGTTTTAGGTGTACAGGCTGCTACAACAACTCGGTTTAAGCCTTTTTCTTTGATCAATTGCGCCATTTTATCCTGAGTATCTTGCGAACAGGAAAACAAATTATCCGTTGCATATTCAACATAAGGAAGAGTCTCAGCATATTTGGAAACATCAGGGACATTCACAACCCCCGCGATGTTAATACCGCATTTACAAACAAACACACCAATTCGGGGACGGTCTCCCATAACGTCAATTTCCGGAATAATTTCCGGTTTTTTCGTTAACGTGTTGCGTGCGCTACTTAAAATTTCGCCTGCTGCAGCCGCTGCTGCACTTGCATCCACAACAGCCTGAGGAATATCTTTTGGACCTTGGAATGCGCCACAGACATAAATTCCTTTACGAGAGCTATCTACTGGTTTAAACGTTCCTGTTTTACTGAATTTAGAACTCGTTAATTCAATATTAAGTTTTTTCGACAATTCAACAATCTCTTTTGGTATTTCCAACCCAACAGACAAAACAATCATATCAAATGTTTCATTCAGAATACGTCCGTCTTCGGTTACGTATCGAACTTCAAGATCATCAGTTCCCTGAACAGGATTAATGGTATGAACGCGGCTTCGAATAAACCGAATACCTTTTTTGGTTTTTGCATTGTCATAATATCTCTCAAATTCTTTACCATGAGTACGCATATCCATAAAAAAGATAGCGCAATCTAAATCATCTCCAGAATGTTCCTTTGAAATGACAGCTTCTTTAATGGCATACATACAACAGACCGCAGAGCAATACGCATTATCACAGCGGTTCATGTCTCTGGAACCAATACATTGCAGCCATGCAATTTTTTTAGGTTCTTTTTTATCTGAAAGGCGAACAAGATGTCCTCCTGTCGGGCCAGAAGCAGATAAAATTCGTTCATATTCCATAGCTGTAACTACATTTGGAAAGTTCGAATATTGATAGGTATCAAATGGGGTTGGATCAAATGCCTTAAATCCGGGGGCAAGTACAACTGACCCAACATTTAATGTAAATGTTTGTGGTTGTTGATCATAAATAATTGCGCCTGTAGGACATACTTTAGCACAATTTCCACATTTACCTTTAGTTAATTTGATACAATATTTTGGGTTTATACAATATTTTAAAGGAACAGCTTGCTCATACTCTACATAAATCGCTTTTCGTTTAGAAATTCCAGAATTATAAGTATCTACTACTTTTTGTGGACATTTTTGAGCACATGCACCGCAAGCAATACATTTACTCTCATCGACATAACGTGGATTCTGTAATATCTCAACTTGAAAATTTCCTGCTTCTCCCTGAATATTTTTTACATCACAAAGTGTTTTTAACTCAATATTTAGATGCCGGCCGACCTCGACCAGTTTAGGAGAAATAATTCACATGGCACAGTCATTTGTCGGAAAAGTTTTGTCTAAACGTGACATTACTCCTCCGATTGATGGGCCTTGCTCAACAAGATACACATAATAGCCTGAATCAGCAAGATCGAGTGCTGCTTGCATCCCTGCGATTCCGCCACCAATGACCATAACCGCACCAATGGC
>PDZT01000250.1 GCA_002753105.1 Deltaproteobacteria bacterium YD0425bin50
GATATTTTAACGATAGAAAAGAAAAGAATTGCTTATCTTGTCTATAATTCATTTAAAGAAAGTGCATACAATCTACTGTCTGTTTTTAAAACGTTTAAACAGGAAAAGGTGCAGGAACTAATTCTTGATTTGCGGTATAACTCAGGCGGATATACAGCAACGGCAGTATATCTTGCCAGTTTAATCTATACTCCGCCAGATGATAAAACCGTTTTTTGCACATTAAAGTACATTCATAAAGAAGAGATAGAATATGTTAATTATACGCCTAGTCGCTCTCTGAATTTAAAAAGAATTTTTATTATTACAACAAAAGAGACTGCATCAGCGAGCGAACTGCTTATTAACTGTTTAAAGCCTTATATTCAGGTTATCCAGATTGGGAGTACAACGAGTGGGAAACCTGTTGGTTCTAATATGAACGATCAAAAAATCAGGGATTATGAAATGAACCTTATCTCATTTAAAGTCATTAACGCCAATGGAGTTAGTGATTATTACAATGGGTTAATACCTGACTGTCCTGCTGAGGATGATCTTTCCAAAGCCTTAGGTGATCCGGAAGAAGATTCCTTGAAACAGGCGTTGAATTATATTAAAACTGGTCAGTGTCTGGAAACGAAACAAAGTAAAACTAAAAAGAATTGATACGGATAGATAAGATAGGGGGTATTTATGATTATTCCTTTTTTTAAGGAAATATATAACAGACCAAATCTTCAGGTTCCTTTTTTGGCGCTGATTCCTGTTGTATATGGAGCAGGCGCTATATTTATGAAACTCTGCCATATCCCGCAGTTCATTCAGCCGCTATATCAGGTGGATCAAAGGGCGTTTTGGACACATGCAGCGGTCATAGCGGTATTATGTCTCTGTATCGATGTTTACATGCTTAAGCGGTCGGCGCGGGAGTCAGAAATATTTTCTATGGCTTGGATAAAACATATACTGATATTAATCATAGCGATACCGATTGTCTCCGTTTTTTTTGGCATGTTCATTATGGTTTTCCCGGGATATTTCATGGAGTATGACAACATAACAGACCGGCTGTTTCCCATTTCCTTTTTGATATGGTACGTTATACTGAATTTATTTTACTCCCATATCTGGGAGAAAGCACCAATCTCCGCCAAAGAAGCCTTGCGATCCAGATATTCTGAATACAGTTTTAAACAACAATGGGAAAATACGGATCATGTCCCCCGGCATGATGGACATAGTGTGTTGCCGCGTGTCATATTTTTTAAAAGCCCACCTCAATCTATTGGGAAAGTTGTTTCTGCGGATTCCAGTTTAATGGATTGGGACGTCCCGATAGAAAAGAGGTTTAGGATAACCTATATGTTTATGGTAATGGCTCTGGTCTTTTTTATTGGGAAATATACCGCTTTCCTGACTGCTTGTCAGGAAATCTGGCAGAACACATGGATAATCACTGTTGTCATTGTCGGTGCGGCTGTCGCTTATAGGGCAAGCCGTTTTTATCATACCTGTTCATTTGTAGGCGTAAACGGTTTTGCTGTTTATGCATGTAATGGCTCAGCGAAACTTGCTACCTGTAAACAGGAGTTCGAATTTTCCGAAGCCAATGACTTTATCAGACAAATGACCCATGTTCATAGAGGGGGGAATTATCTGGAAAGTAAATATTGCTTTCTATGGTATAAACATCTGCATAAACGACCGGTTTTGAGTTTTAAAGGGAGTTTTAATAAAGATAATCCCAATCCGCAATTGCATTTTGTGAATGCGGTTGAGTCGCAGTGGACCGTATATAAACAAGAGCAGCTCGCTGAAGAATTGGCAAAGTATGGAGAAATAGAATTTAAGATGGAATCGAATAGGGGTACTCTGCGCCTGAAAAAAAGGGAATTGGTACTGCGATGGAAGAAAGATGAGGTGGCATTTCCGTTAAAACAAATGCGTACAGCGGTTGATCGCGGAATGTTTTTTATTATCATGCCTGATCCGGCTAAAAAAGACAAACCCTATACGTTTAAAATCCGGACTGAGACGATTGCGAACTTTAATAATCTGGAATTGTTTTTGAAACGCGGCAGGTGAGAAATGTGAGGTATTGATGTTGGAGTTCAGTCATTTATGTTCCAATATTCGATCATTTGATAAAAAAATGAGGAATGAGGATTTGTAAGAAAATATTTGTAAGAAGTGTGTAACACAGCAATAGAAAAATATCAAAATTTACTTAGATTATTAGGAGAGTTTATGAAAAATTGGAATGAAGTCAAATCATGTTTATATAGGTTAATATCAATTAATTTCCTATTTATTTTTGTATTTTCGAATATTGCGATCGCTGATGAAGAAACAGAAACAGATACATGTTATTCTGCGTTTAGGTCTTTTTTAACATCTTATAGAGAAAGCAATATTGATGAAATAAAAAAATGGAGAGATATCTATTGTCAAAGTCATTGTTATAAAAGTAAATGTATTAAAATGACTACCATGTATGAAAGGTTAATTAGAAGAGATACTGTAACTATAGTGATTGCTTCGGTGTGTGATGAGAATAGTAGTCTATCTGATGAGTTAAACCCTGACCCCAATAAATGTATAGATAAGCTAAAGGTAATGATAACAAATTGGGATTTCAATACAGCTTCGGATAGACTTAATAGAATTAATGAATCGTATAATAAAGCAAAAAAACAAAACTTTGGAAAAGACATTTTTACCAAAGAAGAAAGGCTTAAAATAATTAAAGATTGGAATAAGTTTAACAAGGAAGTTGATAAATTATGGACTTACTATCATCAGCAAAAAAAACTTTATGATGAGCAGCAAAGAAGGATTTATGAAGAACAGCAAAGAGCAAGTTCATCATCCTCCTCCTCATCATCATCATCTTCTTCTTCCTCCTCATCTTGTAGTTATGAAAAGGAATTTTGTGATACAAAAGAATATTCTGGTGGTTATTACGAGTTATGTAACATTATCTGTTCAAATGGTGAACATACTGTTGTGAATTATTATCCAAAACTAATAAAACCATATGCTGAAGTTAACTCATTGAAATATTATTATACTTTTGACGAAGCGGCACGTTCATTTTGTTGCAAATAAAAGGAGGTAGAAACTTTCCTACCCCTATTGACGCAATGCTATCCAGTGAACAGGACGCCCAGTGGAACCTATACGCCGATTGTGATTGATCTGTCTGAACGGAATGGATTTGCTGTGTTAAACCGGATTCGTGAAGAGATTCGTTCAGATAACCTGAGTTCGCTGATGGAACTTGTATTTGTGCCTCTCTATGGTAAAGAAACCAGACTACAACGGAGTCAACTCGCTGAAGAAGTCATTCGATTGGAAAAAGATTTATACATTCAAGGGAGGTTATCTGTCAGACTTCTTGCAGCAACATTTATCATGGCGAATAAAATGATCGATAAAAACAGATTAAACGATTTATGGGAGGAAATTCAAATGATAGATATTATTGAATTTGCAAAAACAAAAGGGTTACAGGAAGGTATAGAACAAGGCTTAGATCAGGGCAGAAAAGAAGGGTTGGAAAAAGGGATTCGTGACATGCTCTTAGATGCCCTGATAGAATCATTTGGTGTATTACCGACTCATGTTTCCGAAAAAATAAACGCAATTTCCCAGACCGATACGCTTCGAAGTTTATTCCGAGTGGCGTTAAAGTCAGAAAATCTTGAGCAGTTTTCGGGGATGCTGAATCAGGTGACGCTTCATTGAAAAGGTTAAGACAGAGACGCAGTCCTTATGCATAGCAGAGCGCAGAAAGGATTCATGTAGAATTCCGAAAATGGAAGATCAAATCAATCAATATAAGGCGTATATACGAGAGCATATGAAAAATATTGAAAAGGCTTGGAATAATTTGCAGCCTAAAGTTACTAATCTTATCACTTTTTGCTGGATGTTTCAGAATAAATAAATATGCGACTCAAAACCATTTTATATCTATTTATTGTTGTCACACTCGGATTTTTTTGGTGTACAGATAGCGATCCCTTTACAAACGATATTGAGAAACTGTTTATCGTAGCAGGACTGGTCGATATTAACCGTATTGACCAGACGATTCAGGTTGATCTGGTGAATGCAGATGCCGACAAGAATTATTTCAGAGAGAATTATTATAATGGATTAACGAAAGCTTATTTACAGAAAGAGGTGGCTGTTAAGCTGTCAAAGGCCCAAGCCCTTTTAAAATCGAAAAGAAAAGAGCTATCTCTACAAATACTTGATGCTGCTAGACCAAGAAGGGTTTCAGCCTTGATGTATGAAAAGATGAAAGGTACAAAGTTTGAAAAATTTGTTGCCCATCCTAAAAATGGATCAATGCATAATTATGGAATTGCTGTAGATATAACCCTTGTCGATGAATCTGGAAAAGAACTCGATATGGGTTTTTCTCCGTTTCGAAAGACTACCTTAGAAATATACTGGCAATTCACGCAGGTTAAACTCGGTGTTAAACTGACAGAGAACCAAATTAAAAACAGACGATTACTTTCAGATACCATGAAAAAGGCTGGTTTCACCCCTTTAAGTCATGAATGGTGGCATTTTGATGGTATCCCCAAAGAAGAGGCTCGGAAAAAGTATAAAATCATTGAATAACCGAATAAAAGAATAATCGTATAGGTTTAAAATGTACCCGATTTGGAATTCAGATTGGCTGACGGAACCGACGTCCAAATATGACGTTGAAATTTTGAGGTTTATACCCCTTCAGTAATAGAAAAATATCAAAATTTACTTATGTTAATAGGAAAGTTTATGAAAATTTGGAATCCAGTCAAATCATGTTTATATAGACTGAGAAAGAAAAAAGACATGAAAGACAATATGGCCGAAGCAGTTCCATACTTAGATTGTTGTAACCAGCCTGTTTTGAAAACCGTTAAGTCACTCTATAGCTCTAACCATGACTCGGAGGCACTTCGTCAATGCCAAAACTGTAAGCGCTATTGGTTTTATCGGTTTAGCGAATATGTATCTTACATTACCGATGATGACCTGACAGTCTGGTATTCGTCTTTGACAGAAGAAGAGGCGGAGACTATTCTCAACTCACAGGATATGCCTGATTTGTCATTTTTGAGCAACCGGCCAAGCTTTATGAAGGACGCAGAAGGTGTGAAGCAAGTACATGGGCAACCAACTCGTCCATGGACATAGGACTATTTCAGAAGCCCGGAAATAATCCAACATGGAAATAGCCTGTAGGCACTGGAACAAACAACGAGAAAGGCGATGATTGCATGAGGATAGTCATCGACTAGGGTAAAAACCGCCTAACTATGGGCTTGAGCGGACTGTGAACCACGCGTTTTTACTACCATTTGAGGTGTTTTGAAGTGCAGCGTTCTTACGAGCGGTGGTGTTGGTTCACAGCCGCTCAGCTTCATCGTCATATTTGGACGTCTGTTCCGTCAGCCAATCTGAATTTTACGCCGCATGGCAGTTCTTGAGGGAATCGATTCTTTACCGTATATAAATAAGAAAAGCTCGCTGAAGAATTGCCAAAGCACGGAGAAATAGAATTTAAGATGGAATCCAATACGGGTACTCTATCATCTGATCAAAAAATGAGGAATAAGGATTTGTAAGAAAATATTTGTAGAAAATTTTTAAAATAGTAATAGAAAAATATCAAAATTTTACTTAGATTAATAGGATGGTTTATGAAAAATTGGAATGTAGTCAAATCATGTTTATATAGGTTAATATCAATTAATTTCCTATTTATTTTTGTATTTTCGAATAGTGCGTTCGCTGATGAAGCATTTAGATTGAATGAAGAGGAAAAGAAGATGGTGCTTGAAAATGCAGAAATATTTGAACAGATTAATAAAGCGCAAGAAATAGAAACTCCAGAAAGGGTGTGTATTAGAGAGTGTGGTTGGGAAAATGGTTTTGACGACACGAATAAATGTATAGATAAGATAAAGGCAATGCTAACAAATTGGGATTTCACTACAGCAGCGGATAAACTTAATAAAAT
>PDZT01000251.1 GCA_002753105.1 Deltaproteobacteria bacterium YD0425bin50
AAAATTAAATAAATATCTTCTCAAAAAAGCCATGCAGAATAATTTTATGATGTTGGTGCCATATCATGAATTTTATGATTATATCGGTGATGCTGGCGTAGATGAATTGAATCGCAAAGTGATTATTACCTCCACAGTTTACGACGACAGGATAAATTTTCTAAAATTACGGGGGGTGGATATGATTATTGATAATACTCCTCAGATTCTTGAACGGGTTGTAGGGGTTAATGTTTTAGAAGCCCTAATTATTGCCGCATTGGAAAAACCTAAAGGTAAAGTCAGTGAAGATGACATCATGGAAGTCATCAGTAATCAGCAGTTAGAACCACGAATTATTTATCCACAAGGAACTCCTAAGCGTATCAACCGGTTTGCTTTTGTAATTCACCCATTATCTCAAGAGGATTTTAAAAAAGAAAAAGCCATTGGTTTTCTGACTAAAATTCCAAAATTTACAGATGCCTTGGAAAAAATCATGGCATATTCTCCCCCCTTTATTTATTCTAAAGTTACAGGTATTAAATCCCCTCTGGGTGTGGAAACTGAAGGCTGGTTAATCTCCGTTGGCGGAACGCCAAAACAGATGTTAGCACATGAACCCGAATTTACGTATAAACGATTATTGCTTGCTGCCAAAATGGCAAAAAAATTAGGTGCTCAAATTATGGGACTGGGTGCATTTACCAAAGTTGTTGGAGATGCTGGCTTAACCGTTTCCCGTCAGGCAGATATTCCTATAACAACTGGCAATAGTTATAGTGCTTCGGGAGCACTTTGGGCTGCTGCAGACGCTGTGCGACGCATGGGATTGATACAGTTTGAAAAAGGAAAAATGGTAAACTGCAAAGCTATGGTTGTAGGTGCAACAGGTTCCATCGGAGCTGTTTGCTGTCGGTTATTGGCTTTAGTGGTCAATGATCTCTACATGGTCGGCAGAAATACAGCAAAACTTTTATCCTTAAAAGAATCGATTCAGAAAGAATCCCCGGAATGTAACATTACCCTGACCACGTATCCTGATCGTTATTTAGCTGATATGGATATGATTGTTACCACCACTTCAGGTGCAGGTAAAAAAATATTGGATATCACCAAAGTGAAACCCGGATGTGTGGTTACTGACGTGGCTAGACCTTTGGATTTATCCCCGCAGGATGTCGCCAAACGCCCGGATGTTTTAGTTATAGAATCAGGTGAAATAGAATTGCCCGGAAATGCCAAAATGAAAAGTATTGGCTTACCCAAAAATGTCGCTTATGCATGTTTGGCAGAAACGATTGTACTTGCATTAGAAAACAAATTTGAAGTCTTTACCGTAGGCCGGGATATTGAATGGAATAAGGTTAAGGAAATCTATAAGCTGGGTTTAAAACACGGGATGAAATTAGCTGCGATTTCAGGCTGTAAAGGTGTATATACAGATGAAGATATTCTGCGTGTTAAAGAATTGGCTTTAGAGGCAAGAGCTAAAGCAGCATCTGGGGATAATACTTAAAAATCTGAACAAGATTATCAGGATTAAAAGGATGATCAGGATTTTTATTGGGTCGTTAAAGGCATGATAATATGGCCTTGATCTTCGATTCGGTCACAATGTAGGGGCGATGCTTGTCATCGCCCTTTTGGAGGGGCGAACACGGGCGAACACAAGGTTCGCTCCTACAATTCTGACACGGCACGAATAATGTCTGGCCGAAACGATGATCAATATAATCCTGTAATCTTTTAATCCAGTTAACTCGTGTTCAGACTTTTGGGGATGATTTACAAAATTAGGCCTTGATCTTCGATTCGGCCACTATGGCAACTATATATGGTGCCGTTTAAGGCTAAAATCAAGGCCTTAAAATCATTTGATCATTTGACCGAAACGGATGATCAAGGCTATAAAAGAATTTAAAACCACCATGTCATAATTGCATCATTACTGCGTCATTTTTACATGTCTATCCAAATTTGTTTTAAAAAAAATATAAATAACAGCAAAAAACAAGCACAATATCAAGGAGGTCAGTATGCTAATCAAGAGAAACCGTCTCATTTTACTGCTGATGGTTTTCATCATCAGCATGGTCAACGCACTGGCGAACAACCCGCAAACCACAATTAAGGACTTAGACCCCGCGCTGCAATACAAAATGTCAGAAGAAATGGCAAAGGACAATCCTGCGTTTCATTTTAAGAAACAGGGCGACACGTACATTGCTGAAAAGTATTCGAATGGGTTAAAAGGCACGATTACACCGGATGGCGTTCTATTTCAGTTTGGTTCGGCTGAATGGTCATTAGCTTTAGAAAAAGTCATGATCGCGGATCATAAGACCTTGTTATTCAACCGGACAATGGCAAATATTGCTGTAAAAAAAATCGTCTTGAATTGAAAAATGGAAAAAATTACCGAATGGGTGAAAATAAAGTCGTTGTTTCCGCCTTTCACCCCTCTCCAGAAATACATAGAAACGAATTACAGCAATTGGGGATTTCAATATAGACTAAAAATTAAAGAAAATAAACGTACACTATCTTGGAGGTAACATGACCCCAGTGAATCAACCTTTAACTTATATACAAACCGATGATTGTATTGACGATGACGAGTATCCAAGCAAGCATGGCAAACATGGCTTGCGGGTTTCCGAAGCAGAGTATTGGGAAAACTATTATGAAAAAGGGGAAGATTGCATAAGTTATGAATGGAATAATGGTATTTTGGAGGAAAAACCCGTGTCGGATTATGAAGGCTCTGTAATTTATAGTTGGTTTCATGAAATTTTATATCAATTTTTTTATACCTACCCTATTGGCAAATTCATTACCCTTGATATGGGATTTCGGTTAGCCTTACCGCACAAAACCACTATCCGTAAACCCGACATCGGAATCCTGTTAAACAACAATCCGGTAGATATCCAACGCCGAGATAAAAGCTATAAAGGAATCTTTGATGTATGTATTGAAGTATTATCCGATTCTAAACCGGGATACGCAGACCACGATACCATTGAAAAAAAAAATGAATATTCTCTCGTTAAAGTTCAGGAATACTATATTTTAGACAGCAAAAAAGAAAAAACCGCATTTTATCAGCTTAAATCTGGTAAATATTACGCCATTAAACCTATCCGAGGGATTATCAAATCCAGTGTATTAAATGGGTTTCAATTTCGAATTGATGATTTATACAAACAACCCAGTTTAGAAAAAATGTCCAATGATATGGTATATCATCAATTTGTCGTGCCTTTTTATCAACAAGAAAAACTCAAATCCAAACAAGAAAAACAACGCGCTGAACAAGAAAAACAACGGGCAGAATTAGCTGAATTAAAAACTCATGAAGAAAGGCAACGCACCGAACAGGAAAAACAACGCGCTGAGTTAGCTGAATTCAAAGTACAGGAAGAAAGGCAACGGGCCGAACAAGAAAGGCAACGCGCCGAACAAGAAAAGCATCGCGCCGAACAAGAAAAGCATCGCGCCGAATTAGCTGAAATAAAAGCTCAGGAAGAAAAACAACGCGCTGAACAGGCAGAATTGAAGGCTCAAGAAGAAAAACAAAAGTTGAGTCTGTTATTATCCAAGTTACATCAATTAGGCATTTCAATAGAATAGAACATAGAACAAGAAACAACAAAACAGTAAACATTTCACACAAGGAGGTAGTTTATGAAAAAAAAGAAAAGTAAAATCATGTTCGCTTTACTGCTGGTCAGTTTGATGGTGATCAGCATGGGTAACGCACTGGCATCCAGCTAGCAAACGACAATTAAGGACTTAGACCCCGCGCTGCAATACAAAATGTCAGAAGAAATGGCAAAGGACAATCCTGCGTTTCATTTTAAAAAACAGGGCGACACGTACATTGCTGAAAAGTATTCGAATGGGTTAAAAGGCACGATTACAACGGATGGCGTTCTATTTCAGTTTGGTTCGGCTGAATGGTCATTAGCTTTAGAAAAAGTCATGAGCGCGGATCATAAGACCTTGTTATTCAACCGGGCAATGGCAAATATTGCTGTAAAAAAAATCGTCTTGAATTGAAAAATGGAAAAAATTACCGAATGGGTGAAAATAAAGTCGTTGTTTCCGCCTTTCACCCCCTTTTCAGAAATAGAAACGAATTACAGCAATTGGGGATTTCAATATAGACTAAAAATTAAAGAAAATAAACGTACACTATCTTGGAGGTAACATGACCCCAGTGAATCAACCTTTAACTTATATACAAACCGATGATTGTATTGACGATGACGAGTATCCAAGCAAGCATGGCAAACATGGCTTGCGGGTTTCCGAAGCAGAGTATTGGGAAAACTATTATGAAAAAGGGGAAGATTGCATAAGTTATGAATGGAATAATGGTATTTTGGAGGAAAAACCCGTGTCGGATTATGAAGGCTCTGTAATTTATAGTTGGTTTCATGAAATTTTATATCAATTTTTTTATACCTACCCTATTGGCAAATTCATTACCCTTGATATGGGATTTCGGTTAGCCTTACCGCACAAAACCACTATCCGTAAACCCGACATCGGAATCCTGTTAAACAACAATCCGGTAGATATCCAACGCCGAGATAAAAGCTATAAAGGAATCTTTGATGTATGTATTGAAGTATTATCCGATTCTAAACCGGGATACGCAGACCACGATACCATTGAAAAAAAAAATGAATATTCTCTCGTTAAAGTTCAGGAATACTATATTTTAGACAGCAAAAAAGAAAAAACCGCATTTTATCAGCTTAAATCTGGTAAATATTACGCCATTAAACCTATCCGAGGGATTATCAAATCCAGTGTATTAAATGGGTTTCAATTTCGAATTGATGATTTATACAAACAACCCAGTTTAGAAAAAATGTCCAATGATATGGTATATCATCAATTTGTCGTGCCTTTTTATCAACAAGAAAAACTCAAATCCAAACAAGAAAAACAACGCGCTGAACAAGAAAAACAACGGGCAGAATTAGCTGAATTAAAAACTCATGAAGAAAGGCAACGCACCGAACAGGAAAAACAACGCGCTGAGTTAGCTGAATTCAAAGTACAGGAAGAAAGGCAACGGGCCGAACAAGAAAGGCAACGCGCCGAACAAGAAAAGCATCGCGCCGAACAAGAAAAGCATCGCGCCGAATTAGCTGAAATAAAAGCTCAGGAAGAAAAACAACGCGCTGAACAGGCAGAATTGAAGGCTCAAGAAGAAAAACAAAAGTTGAGTCTGTTATTATCCAAGTTACATCAATTAGGCATTTCAATAGAATAGAACATAGAACAAGAAACAACAAAACAGTAAACATTTCACACAAGGAGGTAGTTTATGAAAAAAAAGAAAAGTAAAATCATGTTCGCTTTACTGCTGGTCAGTTTGATGGTGATCAGCATGGGTAACGCACTGGCATCCAGCCAGCAAACGACAATCAAGGATTTAGAGGGTGTGTCCCACCTTTTACACAAAGGGTAAAAAAAATCTCCAAAATTTACAGACACGATTTTTAATTTATTGAAAATACTGGCATAATTAAACCTGTAAAATTTGTATATAACTAAATTTGCCCTATTTTATCCAATTTGTGTAAAAGGTGGGACACACCCGATTTAGACCCGGCGCTGCAATACCGGCACTGGTTCAGTTCAATGGGAAATATTATTTTTTATTATTTCAATATGTTACTATTGGGTACTTATTCAAAAAAAATACCGTTTTTTTCGCTCTATTCCTGTCCCCTATGCTGACAGCCTCAAATATGGCATCTATTTGAAACTGGTTTATTGGCGCAACACCTTATATTGCCAAGGCTTTTAGCATCCCATTCAACTGAACCAGTGCACAAGTGAGCAACTACCCAAAATTAAAATTAAAATAAGAGGGGGGGGGAAATAAATGAATATACACAAACATTCTCACATACATAAATGTATATTGATTATAATAACAGTAACAGCATTAATTTTAATAAATTCTTTTGCCTATTCAAAACCAACAGAA
>PDZT01000252.1 GCA_002753105.1 Deltaproteobacteria bacterium YD0425bin50
GTCAGTATTTGATTAGTTCTCTATGAAAAAAATGCCTGATCAGAATGTCTGATCAGGCAATGACACAGGTTTATGTTCTCGTAAACTGTTATCTATTTTTATTCATGTTATGAAACATGCCAGTTGTTTTACTGAATATGGCTTTCCATTGAGATGATTAGCAATGATCCACAATAAAACGGGCGATTCATAAAGCATCTCTAACGCGCGTTGTGATCGGGATACGCATTGAAGAAGGCTGGTTTGGAGATAATCAAATTTGGATACATGCTCCCGAACTTGCACTGGTATTTTTTGGATATACTGATGAACGGGTGAATCCATATCTATCTGATGATAATAATCATACAGTTTTAACAGAGGAATATCAGGATCATCATATTCCTGTACCCAGTTCATCGAGTCCTGTCGTTCAATTGTCATTCCTCTTTCCCATGAATGATATCGTAAATACACATCAAAGGAAGTAAGGTTGATTGAAAATACATCATCTTGTGAAGAGTAATCTGTTAATTCTTTATCGATAATCATGACTGTTGCCTCCAGTATCAGCCGATCTTATGACACTATGCTTACAATCCGTTGTTATCTGATGGATGTTATTTCTGTCTGTCCATCTTGGTATTCTACAATGGAAAAAAAGAGTAATAAGGGGCTATATTGATCAGTTTCAATAAATCCCAATTCTTTTGCACATCGTTGGCATAACGTTTTGATTAAACTACAATGAATTGATTTTGTTCCTTTCTTGCCACAGATTTCACACGTAGAGAGAGATTGCTGTCGGGCTTGCCTAATCAACGATAGTATATATTCTTCTGGATAGTGATCTAAATAACATATTAATTCCCCAAACTTTTCTTTAACGTCGATTACATAAATATCAATACCAGTGCGAGACCTGTATTCCTGAAGTTTTTCCGATAATTCATAAATTATATTAAACCAGCCGTCATCACAAGCGAATCCCCATGGATTTCTTCTCTTGTAATCTTCTTGAAATAGTTCAGGAAAGGTATCGTATAATTTTTTTGTATTTTCATCATTCATATCTATTATTCCCCTGCCAAACTCATAATCATTATCTTTTTATATCCATCCATCTGCCTTCTTTCTATGCCATTCATAAAAGATAGTCATTGAGTTCGTTATGATAACGTGATTCGCCAAAATCCCTTTTTACCATCTTCTATCCAAAATCCTTCTAAAAATTTGCAGTGTTGAATTTGGTGAAGGCTCGCTTTCCCATTCCTTTCAGGACATTCTAATATAAAATGACCATGACCTTCATCTTTCCCTCTGTAAATCACCATGCCATGATCATTATAGGATACGCTAATGTCCTTTTCATGTATTCTGATGTCACAGTCTTCATTTTCATAAGCAGGCGTATGGTCATAAAAAACAGTATCCATTTTGGCTGTTGGTTTCATCATTAGCAAAATCTCCTTTATTGAGGTTTATGTTTCAAAAATTAACTGACATCGCTTTCCATCAGTTGAAGTCTCGTTTAAATAGTCATCTATGATGCGAATATCTTCATTCTGTAACAGATCAGATATCTCCTGAACGATATGACGATGATTGGTTACGCTAATCATTAAAAAACCATTGAAGCTCAATCGGGAAACCAAACTCTGACAGGCTTTTTTCAACAAATCACCTGAATAATATTGAAGTGTTCTGTAACACATAATCAAATCAAAGGGTTTAGTCACGAGCATATCATCGCTTATAAAATCACCGGTTATGAATTCTAACGTTCCACCGTTTCTTTTTGGAAGTGTTTTTACCTCTTCATAATACATGGAACTATCATCAGGATCATCATCGGTATCGGTAAGTTCTCCATAGGGAAGTCCTGTTTTTTGGGGATTAAGGTTTCTAAAAAACTTCATAGAAATGTCATATGTATTCAAATGAAAAGCGGATGCAAATAAGGTAGCATACGGAGATATATCAATCGCTGTAACCTGAAATCCTGCATACTGTAATAATTTTGGATGCTGCGACACTCCATTACCTGCGACAAGAATTGTTTTTATGCCAGTGTTTATCCAGCGTTCAACAAAGTTCACTATGTGTATTTTAGTCATGTAATCCATCACATAATGCTCTTTCTTTTTATTGCTCCAATATTCATCCCATAGACTCGACGAACGAGGTTCATTGACGAGCTTCTTATTCAATTCATAAAAATATTTATTTCGTGACGTGTAATCCATTTTTGTTTCAGTGTGTTCCATTCCTTTTTTCCTTGTAGTTTAGTTAAAAGTTAAAAATGCTAACCCGTTCGTTTAAAAAAGTCCCATCTTCACATAGTGCTTTTCATCTTTTGGAAAAGGGTCGTTCTCTGTCCAGCCTTCTTCTTTCAGATCAGAAATAATATGCTGTCTGGCGACAAGACCTGCTTTTTTACCAAATAGTGCAATTGCTTCCTGTATTCCTGCTTCATGATGCCTGACTTTTCGGTGACGCATTTTATACTGAGCCGTGCCTTGAAATTCATCAAGCCATCGGTGTACTTCTTCATAGCTGCTGCCAAAAAGTCTTATGGATTCGCTGCAATGATTTTCAAATGTTGACATCGTTACCTCTCTTTTTTTAGTGTATTACCAGTGAACCAGCCTGGTGAGTTCACAATCCGTAAGCCGGATATGAATATCTCCATTTGTTTTTAATAAAGACCCCGGATAAAAATGCGTAAATATGATTCTTCTCTTTGAATAGATGAAATTCCATTCATTCTCGTCCATACAGGAGTGACCATTGCAATCAAAGTTAAGTCCCAGCCCTTCTGTCGTATTCCATTCTAACCGTGCCCAATTATCAAATTGCTTTACATCCATATAATTGTATGTCCAGTAATAAAGGATACCATAACCATTGTTGTCCAATATTCGTTTTAATTGTCCGATTCCTGATATATCTTTGACAGCATAAATATCTGTGTCGTATATATTTCTTGTTGAAACATAAATGGGCATCGATTGTTGAATAGCTGTTTCCAGTAATACCGGATAATTAAAATGCGTTTTAAAAAATCTCTCCCGCTGTTCTTTATATGTATTCATGACTTTTCTTGAGATCGGGCGTATTCTTTTTTTTGACATTTTTTTTTCAAATCCCACTGTTTATGTTTATGAATAACAAAAAAACGTGCCTATAGGCTTCAACGTTGATTCGTTGAACGTCATGAATCTTCATTATCATACCACCGTTCCGTAGTATGGAATGATAAGTGATTTTTTTTAATTATTTTTTAAAAAAGAATAGATGTGAAATTGACGAAGTTTTTCAATGGGATATTTATAGACCGCAGATCGAAACTATTAATGATCGACAAAAATCAATTGACTTGTATTAAAACCTAATTGGGATGCTTTTTCAATGAGGCTATTCTTTAACTCCTTTTGTATTTCTTGAGTTCTGGCCAAAATCCATAAATACGATTTATTTGGCCCGCAGACAAGAGCATAGTGATAATCCTTGTGGTCAAGCTCAACGATAATATACGAACCATAAAAAGGGCCAAAAAAAGATACTTTCAGAAACCCCTGATCTGATTTCTGAACAAAATACGCTTTCCCTTCCGCTTCTTTCCATGAGTTTTCTTTGACAGAAAATCCACGGTTTACGACCTTAATACCTCCATCATCCCGCAAAGAATAGGTCGCTGTGACTTTGGATAAACCCCGTTCAAACGAATGATCGAGTCTTGCAATTTCATACCAGACGCCTAAATATTTCTCTAACACGAAATGATCCACAGGCTTTACATTCTCTGGAATACGAATACATCCAATCGTTATTAATAATAAAGCCAATATAAATAGCAGTGATACTGATACGAACAAATTGCTAGTATTCATAGATGACTCCCGTTACTCAGAAATATCCTCTGGTTTGTCAGGCAGACTATTTACCGAAGTACTTTTCTATAATATAAGGTCCTTCTGGGTTGATGCGCATCTTTGTTATTACAACGAAGTATATTACCCACATATTCCTTCGTGATCTACTCTTGTGAAATGGAATTTTAATAACCACTTTGCCAATGAAGTCAATAAGATTGTAGGCTATCAGAAGCCACAACGCCTCAAGAAAATTAGAAAATTCAATAAATAGATTCATATGTTATTCGCCTCTGTTGTAATACACTTTGAGAGTTTTCATTTGTTTTGTTCTGATTTATCTGTTTTGATGGCTCATTTTCTCGGAAGTTTTTCATAACAGTTTATATTTGTCATATTTTGGGATCGCACCCCATAAATTTTGGGCTTAAGGGCAGTGCCATTACTGCCCTTTGTCTATAGAACCTGATATACAACTCTTTTATATATTCTTTGGTTCTCTTACAATCCATTCTCCGGTTTCTTTTTTGTGCTCATAACACTCAGTGCAGACATTCACTTGTTTCCGTCCCGGTGATGACCATATTGCTGTTATCAGCCCGCCATTTTTGGCAGAACATGCATCCGTTTGCACTTCACAGATACCCCACATGACAACAATCTCAATAGCTGTCTAACTCCCATGTTTTTTCTATTAGGTTTGCTTTTAAACACGGTTCACACACATTGATTTGTGAACCATTCTCGCAATTAAATACAGCCGTTAAGTTGCCATGTTCCTTAGCAATACATTGATTTGTACTTATTTCACATTTTCCCTGATGCTTTACCCCTGTTAGTTTTATTTTTGTCATATTGATGTTTCTTTTTTCTTTTTTCCTTTTTTACGTTTGTGCTCTTATCCACTGTTCGATCCGAATTTTTGCAGATTTGCTGTATATTTCTCTGTTCGTCAAAACCCATCTGATTTCTCTCTATTACAAATTTGATGTTTTGGTTTTATGATTTATTTTCGTAGCTCTACTAGGGCTTTTTCAATTTCTGATTGAATTTTCGGTAAACTTTTCTTTAAATGAGTTACTAATTTATTAACATCAGACTTAAACTCATCTTTATTCATAACTGTCCCAAAAAATAAATATCTTAAGCCTAAAATAGGTAATACTATACCTATAAGTATAGTGGGAGGAATAGCAATAATATCCACCAAGTTAATATCCCACCTTTTAGTTTCTTCTATTGGTAATCTATTAACAACATTGGTTCTTTCAGGTGGATAATTCAAACTTTGAACAAAATTTCCGTATAATTTTAATGTCTTTTCAATTTTAGATTTTATTGTGCTTTGATTTTCAAATTCATAGTCAAAAAAAGAGTTATATTCAGTTTCTATTTTCTTTTTTATATCACTAAAATTCCACAGTCCTGTATTTTCATCTATATATTTTTTTTGATTTTCATGCCAATCATCTATGCGTTTTTCTAAAACCTTAACGCAATGTTCAGGTAATCGTAATATTATTGAATCTAAAAAATCATTATATACTTGTAATTCAATTTCTTTTTTCCCAAATAATTCTGATTTACCGCTTCTTAGCATTTTTTCTTCACTACACGCGGCAAGAATTGGGATTGGTTGTCCAACATCATTTTCAATGGCATCCTTTAGCATTTTTTCTTCATCTACTGACACTGTATCTGCTTTTGTAAGAATAACAGCTACATTATACTTACTATTTATAAATTTTTTTATAATTGTTGTGTCAAAATCTTCTACTTTATGCCCGCTTGCCGCAATACAATAAAAAACACTATGGAACCAATCTTCAACAGGCCTGTCTGTACCACGTAATATGAGTTCTTCATCTAATAACTGCATCCATTCTTGCTCTTTACCTACTTCTAACCCCCATGAATCAAAAAATTTTACATTCAAACCGTTAATTTCATGCTCAACTGGATGAAATCCCCGTTGAGTAACTGGTTTACCAACACGGTTTCCCTGACATTAATGCCATATAAATAGTTGATTAACGAACTTTTACCTGTTCCCGTTTTTCCAGCAAATACTACATTATATGTGGCTTTCATGTCCTTTATCTCCTATTCTGTGT
>PDZT01000253.1 GCA_002753105.1 Deltaproteobacteria bacterium YD0425bin50
TTGAATCGCTTACCGATTCTATTCTTCAAGAATCAATGAAAATTATTGATGAAGTAGAAAAATTAGGCGGTATGGCCAAAGCTATAGAATCTGGTATGCCCAAAATGCGTATTGAGGAATCGGCTGCAAAAAAACAGGCACGAATAGATCATGGCAAAGACAAAATTGTTGGCGTGAATTTGTATAAAATTGATGAAGATACGCCGATTGAAGTTCTTGAAGTACCTGCATCCGTTCGGGAAGAACAAATTCAGCGTTTAAAAGAGATTAAAGCAAAACGAGATTCACGCGCAGTTGAACAGGCATTACAAGCCATAACCAAGGTTGCTGAATCCAAAGGCAATTTACTTGAAGTCTGTATTCCAGCCGTAAGAGCGCGTGCAACCGTAGGAGAAATTACAGATGCTATGGAAAAAGTATTTGGCCGTTATGTTGCGACTACACGATGTATTTCAGGTGTATATTCTGCTGAATATGGTGATAAAGACATCATTGCATCCTTACGAAAACGTACTGACACGTTTAAAGAAAAGCATGGCCGCCGACCTCGCATTCTGTTAACCAAAATGGGACAGGATGGTCATGATCGGGGAATTAAAGTCATTGCCACATCCTATGCAGATTTTGGATTTGATGTGGATTTAAGTCCGATGTTTCAAATTCCTGAAGAAGCTGCTCAAATGGCTGTTGAAAATGACGTTCATGTTGTAGGAGTCTCAAGCTTGGCAGCAGGTCATAAAACCTTAGTACCTCAATTGGTTGAAAAATTAAAAGCGTTGGGAGCAAATGATATTCTAGTTGTTGTTGGCGGTGTTATTCCTCCCGGAGATTATGACTACTTAACAAAAGCAGGCGCTTCAGCAATTTTTGGACCCGGAACACCGGTGACAGAATCAGCGAATGTTGTCTTAAATCTTTTGGAAAAGTCTGAATGACACAGGATGATTTAGCGTATTATATTGATGGGATCAGAAACAAAAACCGTCGGATTATTGCAAAAGCCATTACACTGATCGAAAGTTCTTTGGATACGCATCAGGAAAAAGCACGAACGATAGTTGAAGCCCTGTTGCCCTATACAGGAAATTCTATTCGTATAGGGATAACAGGGGTTCCGGGAGTTGGTAAAAGTACATTTATTGAAAGTCTTGGCACTTATCTGATTCAACAAAATCATCAGGTTGCAGTACTAGCTGTTGATCCAAGCAGTTCCCGAAGCGGCGGTAGTATTCTTGGGGATAAAACCCGCATGGAAAAACTGTCTCAATCTTCTGCTGCTTTTATTCGACCATCTCCTTCTGCAGGCACTTTAGGAGGCGTGGCGCAAAAAACGCGGGAGACCATTTTAATTTGTGAATCTGCCGGCTATGATGTAATTCTTGTTGAAACGGTTGGTGTTGGGCAGTCTGAAGTTACTGTGGCCTCAATGGTGGATTTTTTTTTAGTATTGATGTTACCCGGAGCTGGTGATGAATTGCAGGGAATCAAACGCGGTATTATTGAACTTGCAGACTTGGTGGTGGTCAATAAATGTGACGGTGATCTGGTGTCAAAAGCTGAAAAAGCAAAACAGGATTATGACACTGCGCTTCATCTCATGGGTGCAAATGAATCCGGGTGGCAGCCCATTGTACTTACATGTAGCGCCACAGAAATAACTGGTATTGATAAGATATGGGATACCGTCATGACCCATAACCAATTTGCATTCAAAACCGGAGAATTTCAGTATCGAAGAAAAAAACAGGCGATTGAATGGATGTTTTCGCTTTTAGAACAGAGATTAAAAGAACGCTTTTATAAAAATTCAACAATTCAGAACCGATTGCCAAGTATTCAACATGATGTAGAACGAGGGGCCCGTTCAGTTACATCTGCTGTACATGAGTTGTTGGAATTGATGGATCAATAAAACAAAGGCACAACGGTATAAAAAATAATTAAAATTTTCAAAGGAAATTATAAACAATGAAAATTCATGAATATCAGGCTAAAGAGTTGTTTCGGTTGTACCAGATACCTGTACCTAACGGAAATGTAGCATCCACTGTTCAGGAAGCTATGGATGCTGCAAAAACCATGGAAAATAATTTCCCCATGGTGGTTAAAGCACAAATTCATGCTGGAGGACGAGGCAAAGGCGGTGGCGTAAAACTTGCCAAGTCACTTGAAGAACTTCAGACCTTCAGTGAAACTATTTTGGGGATGCAGTTAGTAACTCATCAGACTGGAAAAGAAGGTAAATTAGTAAGAAAAGTATTGATCGAACAGGGTTTAACTATCCAAAAAGAATTTTATTTAGGGATTATTATTGATCGGGAAAAAGCCAGTATTGTCATCATGGCAAGCACAGCAGGCGGCATGGATATTGAGAAAGTTGCTGAAGAACATCCAGAACAAATTATCAAAGTATGTATTGATCCACTCATGGGAATACAGCCTTGTCATGCCCGTCAACTCGCTTACTCATTAGATATTCCAGCTTCTGCGATGAAGTCGTTTACGAAACTTGTGTTTTCGTCATATCTTCTGTTTCTTGAAAAAGATTGTTCTTTGCTTGAAATCAATCCGCTTGTCTATACAGCAGCAGGTGAATGGATTGCCTTAGATGCAAAAGTAACGATTGATGACAATAGTCTTTTCCGACATCCAGAGTTTAAAGAATATCGGGATATTTATGAAGAAGACCCATTGGAAGTCGAAGCATCAACCTATAAGCTGAATTATATTAACATGGATGGGAACCTTGGCAATATCGTCAATGGCGCAGGGTTAGCTATGGCAACGATGGATATGATTAAGCAGGCTGGGGCTGAACCAGCGAATTTTTTAGATGTTGGCGGCGGTGCAACTCAGGAAATGGTTGAACAGGCATTTAAGATTATATTAAAGGATACCAAAGTAAAAGGCATTCTGATCAATATTTTTGGAGGTATTTTGCGGTGTGATGTATTCGCGCAGGGTGTTGTGAAAGCAGCTCAGAAAACAAGTATTAATGTTCCCGTTATCGTTCGGATGGAAGGTACCAATGTTACCGAAGGCAGACGCATTTTAAATGAATCCGGGCTTTCCTTAATCACTGCAATAGATATCAAAGATGCATCACAAAAAGTTGCTCAACTAATGATATAAGCGTATGGAGGGTATTTACGGTGAGTATTTTCGTCAATAAAAATACACGAGTAGTTGTTCAGGGTATTACAGGTAAAGAAGGAATGTTTCATACGCGTCAGTGTATGGCTTATGGAACCCAGATTGTTGCAGGAGTTACTCCGGGAAAAGGAGGGCAATCTTTAGATGATATCCCTGTGTTTAATACGGTTCGGGATGCAGTTGACAAGACGCAGCCCAATTGCAGCATGCTATTTGTACCGCCTGCATTTGCTGCAGATGCCATTGTTGAGGCTGTAGAAGCTGGAATTGAATTGATTATAGTGATTACTGAGGGCATACCGGTTTTAGATATGCTAAAGATTAAACGATATCTTCATGGGAAAAAAACCAGAATGATTGGTCCAAATTGTCCGGGGATTATTACACCGGGTGAATGCAAAGTGGGAATTATGCCCGGACATATTCATCAACCGGGCGGCCCCATTGGTGTGGTTTCGCGTTCCGGGACATTAACTTATGAAGTGGTGTATCAACTCAGTAATCATCATATTGGTCAAACCACATGTATTGGAATTGGAGGGGATCCAATTCAGGGTACTCAGTTTATAGATGTTTTAGAAGCCTTTGAAAAAGATGCTGATACAAAAGGCATTGTTATGGTTGGTGAAATCGGCGGTCAAGCTGAAGAACAGGCGGCTGAATTTGTTTTAAAAAATATGAAGAAACCTGTTGTTGGTTTTGTGGCTGGATTGACTGCACCTCCGGGACGTCGTATGGGACATGCTGGTGCAATAATTTCTGGAGGCACGGGAACTGCTCAAAGTAAAATATCAGTGATGCGTGAAAAAGGAATACATGTTTGCGAAAATCTTGGGCGATTAGGCGAAATGTGTGCTGATGTGTTTTCACAGTATCTAAAATGACCTCATGTTCACTTTTGGGCGGCTGGAATACATTATATTGTAGGGGAGAGGCCATACCTCCCTCTACTTAAAAATAAAGGAGACACTCAATGAATTGGTTCATTCAAACTATAGAAACACCTGTTGGGAAAAAGCTATTGATGTCAATTACAGGCCTATTTTTTTGCATGTTTTTAATGATTCATCTTATAGGTAACTTAACCCTTTATGCTGGACAAGATACATTTAATTCGTATGTTGATCATTTACATGCACTTGGAATTTTGATTAATATTGCTGAAGTATGCTTGTTATTCAGTGCTGCTGTTCATGTGTTCACAGGCATCCGTCTTTTTTTAGGTAATTGGAAGGCACGGCCAAAACGATATGCTTTATATCAAAGTTCTGGAGGCAGAACGATTGGTTCTGCAACCATGCCATATACCGGTATTATTTTGTTATTTTTTATTGTAATCCATCTAATCCAGTTTCATTTCGCTGATCATGGAATACAAACTGTATTTCAAATCGTATCAGGGGCTTTTTCAAATCCGATTAATGTGTTGATCTATATTGTGGCTAGTTTTGTTGCTGGATTACATGTTAGTCATGGCCTTTGGAGTGCAGTTCAAACCTTGGGAATAAATCATTCTAAATACATTCAACTTATTTATGGTGCAAGTCTCGCTTTGAGCTTATGCGTGGCTATTGGATTTGGTTTTATTCCGGTTTACATTGTTATGATGACATAAAAAAAAAGATGTGTCCAAAAAAGCAATGATATGGATTTAACAGAAAAGCATTACCGTGAATTGTTTGATCTTGTCTATCAAGCTTCTGGTATTAAACTCAATTCAGAAAAAAAAGCATTGGTTTCTGCCAAGATAGCCAAGCGCTTACGTGTGACCAAACTCAATTCTGCAGCAGAATATGTTGCTTGGATAAAGAAAGACCCTATAGAGTTTGCTGAATTTATTGACACGGTTACAACCAATCACACGTATTTTTTTAGAGAAAATGTTGCATGTGAGTACTTGGTTTCTTATTATCGGGGAAAAAAAGAATTTCAATCCCGGGAAATAAAAATATGGAGTGCTGCGAGTTCTACAGGAGAAGAGCCTTATTCAGTCGCTGTGCAATTCTTAGCTGCTGACTTGCAGTTTTCAATGATTGCTACAGATATAGCCCATACAGTTCTGGATGTTGCCCGAAAAGGAATTTATCATAAAAATCGGGCAACGAATATCCCAATAGCATTTCTTCATCAGTTTTTTCAAAAAGGCCAGAATCAATATACGGATTACATCCGTATTAAACCCCATGTTCAAAAACTTATTCGTTTTGAAGAATTCAATTTAATTACAGACAGCCCAAAGAGAGATTATTTCGATGTTATCTTTTGTCGAAATGTCATGATTTATTTTGATAGCGTAACCATTGAACGGCTTGTTGAAAGCATGTACCACAGCTTAAAAAAAACGGGTTTTTTTGTAATTGGTCAGTCAGAAAATCTGGTTCGTATCAAGCATCGATTTACCTCTGTTCCTAAAGTATCTGGACTTTATGAAAAAAAATAATATACCCAATACCCAGTTATAGTATGCATAAATTTGGCATTGATCTTCTTTTCGGCCAAATGATCATAATGTGTGATGTAGGGGCGAACCTTGTGTTCGCCCTGATTAAAGGGCGATGACAAGCACCGCCCCTACTGTTTGGCCGAAACGATGATTAAGGCCACCCAAAAGGAATTGTGACACAGTCTGGAGGGGAGGGATTTCGGGATGAAAAGGAATGAGAAAATGATTTTTGAGTTAATCTATACGTCAGCTTCTAAAGGATTACGGCCGGGGACAAGTGGATATACTACAGTCGCTCATACAGAAGGGATGCCTTTACATTATATCCAGTTATGCGAATCTCTGAGCGGCTATATTTACTT
>PDZT01000254.1 GCA_002753105.1 Deltaproteobacteria bacterium YD0425bin50
TGACTCTCCAATAATTTTACCGGCAAGGATAATTCCTTGGCCACCAAAACCCGTTACAATAATCTCTTGTTTTTGCATGTATGCCATCTCATGGTTAAGATTTTTTTCGAGTTGTTTTATAATACATATCAAGCCATGTGGGTTTATCCTGATCCACAAATTTGCCTAATGTAATGCCTTTTTCTAAGTCTAAATGAAGTTCGCTAGGAGACGCGAAATGCTTGATAATTGATTTTTCCTGATAAATTCTTAATACATCCAATGGTTTTAACTTATTTCTTCGTCCATAATTTACTGGACAGGGTGCGAGTACTTCAATAAATGAAAAGCCTTTTTTCTGTATCGCTTCACCAATGGATTCGGTGAGGTCTCGGGTATGAAGAATGGTCCAGCGAGCCACATAAGTTGCGCCAGATGCATATGCAAGTAAAGGTAAATTAAACGGCGTTTCTGGATTTCCAGCAGGGGTAGTTGTGGTTTTAGCCAAATGAGGGGTTGTTGCAGCAACTTGACCACCTGTCATACCATAATTCAGGTTATTTACACAAATTACAGTTAAGTCCATATTCCGTCTAGCGGCATGAATAAAATGATTTCCACCAATGGCAAATAAATCACCATCCCCTGAAAAAACGACAACGGTTAAATCAGGGTTCGCCAATTTTAACCCTGTAGCAAATGGAATAGCACGGCCGTGGGTTGTATGAAAAGAATCCAGGTTAATATAGCCAGCACCTCTTCCAGAACAACCAATGCCTGAAACCATTGATACATGATCAAGATCAAGTTTACTGCTTTTAATAGCATACAAACATGCTGAAAATGCTGTCCCAATTCCGCATCCCGGACACCAAATATGAGGAATGCGATCTTTTCGTAATAAATCGTCTAATGGATGAGTCTGTTGATCTGATTGATCTGATTGAATTGACATCTCTTTGGATAACCTTACCCAGTTATTAGTTTTTCGTTTTTCGTTTTTAGTAAGGAATCAGGTCTAAAATAACATTAGGATAGTATTGAAGACTTGGTTACTAAAAAGCATCCTTTAATACCGACAATACATGCTCAGGCGGAATAATTGTACCTCCCGCATGACCCACAAAAAATGTTGGGACATTTCCACCAACACAACGTTGGACTTCTAAATGAATTTGACCCAGATTAATTTCTACTGTAACAAATCCTTTTACCCTGCTGGCAAGCGTGCGGAGAATCGCTTCAGGAAATGGCCATACTGTTTTAAGCCTTAATAAGCCTGCCTTAATGCCCATAGAACGTGCTTCATATACAGCAGAAAGACTTGTTCTTGAAGAAACACCATAAGAAACCACCACTATTTCTGCATCTTCCAAGTAATAGCCTTCAGTATCAATAATATGGGATATATTGCGTTTTATTTTTTCTGTAATCCGTTCAACCATGTGAACATGAGCTTCAGCAGACATCACAGGATACCCTTTTTCATCATGCGTTAATCCTGTAATATGAAAACGATACCCCTCACCTGCAACAGCCATAGGTGAAACACCATCTGCGCCCGGAATATATGGCCAATACGGCATTGACTTTTCTTCTGGCTTAATCCGGTTGAATAATTGAATCTCACTTGCCTCAGGAATAACTACACGTTCACTCATATGACCGATAATTTCATCTGTCATGATCAGAACTGGAAGCCTATACATTTCACTCAAATTAAACGCCGTTATCGTTTGATAAAAAATTTCCTGAGGCGATGATGGCGACAAGGCAATAATTTCATAATGACCATGAGAGCCCCAACGAGCCTGCATCATATCTGACTGTGCACCAAGTGTTGGCAGCCCTGTAGAAGGCCCTGCACGCTGCACATTCACCACAACACATGGTGTTTCAGTACAAATACCAAGACCAATATTTTCAAGCATCAAACTAAATCCGGGGCCTGACGTAGCAGTCATACTTTTTACACCAGCCCATGAAGCACCTAATACGGAAGCCATGGCAGCAATTTCATCTTCCATTTGAATAAAAACACCACCCACCTGAGGTAAGCGTTTGGCTATATGTTCAGCAATTTCTGTTGCTGGCGTAATAGGATATCCACCAAAAAATTTACAACCGGCTGCAAGTGCACCTTCTGCACAGGCTTCATCACCGGTCATAAAATGTTCTCCTGTCCAGACTTCCAATTTCATACTGTCACCTGCGGGTTTTGAGATTCAGTTACGGACAATGGCTTGGAATAAATGGCAAATTCAGGACATATAATTTCGCAAAAATGACAATTCACACATTCAGTTTGGTGCTTTACGATTGGAGGATGATAGCCTTTCCGATTGAAATGTTTAGAAACACCAAGTACTTTTTTGGGACAAAATTCAATACAATAACCGCATCCTTTGCAACGCTCGTCTAAAATATAAACAACGCCTTGCATGGTCTGAATGTGATCCCGATCAAGAGGTATTCGCCATAATTCCATAATCAAACATCTCCATTACCAATATGCTTAACATGCGATTGTGTTTATTTGATTCATTTAAAAAAATCGTTTACTCATAGCTTGCTTTTATTAAATTGAAAAGAATTTTTTTTAACTATATATTTTTGAGAAAATAGAGTAAACAGAGACATAAATATTCTGCTAACGAATTGTGACTAAATATCTTTCACATTTTCCTTTTGGAAAATCAACTTGAAAATTAAACTATACCTTGATCTTTGTTTCGGCCACTTAATCGTAATCGTAATCGTAATCTTAATCTAATTTCAGGCAAAGATTAAGATTACTATTAAAAAAATTAAATGGCCCAAACGATGATCAAGGCCTGAAAATCAATAACCCCTTTGTGAGTAAAACAAAATCGACATGGAAACCTTTCACATCAATTCTGCTCAAGGTAAGGCCAGAGTTGGCAGAATCACTACATTACATGGTACCATTGACACGCCGGCCTTTATTCCGGTGGCCACTTTAGGTGCAGTTCATTATGTAAGTGCAGATGATTTACAAGCATTGGGCACTCAAGCCCTTATTGCCAATACCTATCATTTGCATCTTAGGCCCGGTGAGAAGCTGATTTCACAATTAGGAGGACTGCATTCATTTATGGGATGGCATAAACCGTTGATTACTGATTCTGGAGGTTTTCAAGTGTTCTCTTTAGGAATTGGGAAATATGCAAGTCAGGGAAAAGCCTTTCAACCTAAACCCATTCCCCAAAATCTCAAAACATGGGTTTCAGTAAATAATGATGGCGTTCAGTTTGTTTCTTATGTGAATGGATCAAAACATCAGTTTACACCAGAATCTGTTATAGATATTCAATTTCAATTGGGTTCTGATATTTTTCTGGTATTGGATGAATGCACATCACCCCAGCATGATTATGACTATACGAAAACATCAATGGAACGAACTCATCAATGGGCTGTCAGGTCAGTTGACGCTTTTGTAGGACAAAATCAATCCAGAAACCATCAATTGTTTGGAATTATTCAAGGTGGCTATTTTAAAGACCTCAGACAAAAAAGTGCAGAATTTATCCAGTCATTACCGTTTCATGGGTATGCAATTGGCGGCATACTCGGCAGAAATAAACAGGAAATGGTTGACGTGATCTCTTGGGTGAATGAGCTGTTACCAGAAAATAAACCTCGGCATCTCCTTGGTATTGGTGAACTTGAGGATATCCGTCAGGCCGTTGCTTTAGGAATTGATTTTTTTGATTGCATTACTCCCACACGACTTGCTAAAACAGGCACGTTTCTTATCCGCGATCATCCACGCAATCGAATTCATATTACAAATTCATCATGTTCGCGTGATGAGAATCCAGTTTCATTAGACTGTCCATGTATCGTTTGTAAGAACCATAGCCGCGCTTTTTTACACCATTTGTTTAAAGTTAATGCTCAGTTAGGTTGCCGATTGGCAGCTATACATAATGTACTTTTTATGGAACACTACTTCAATACCATTCGAACCGAAATACGTGAAAACCGGTTCAAGGAAAGGTGAATTATGAAAATGATAAATATGCTAAGAAAACTTTACGGATTACAACTAACAACCTGCGTTATGTGCTTGTTGATTTTAACGCAGCCTATTGCCTATGGAAAAGACAATCCCAAAATTACCTTTACATTCAAACCTACGAATAATTTAACATTTACTCAGAAATTTACAAGTATTCGTGAAAAACATTTAGGATCTACAGGGCATAAAAAAGAAGAAACAAAAACAACAAGTAAAATTACATATAAACAAACATCAACTGGCTGGGATGTGATTATACGACCCCAAGAATCAATTCATATTCGTAATGGCGAAGTAGTTAAAAATCTCATTCAGGACTTGATATCGAACCTGAACATTACTTATAAATTAGATGCGCAGGGCAAGATTCTTGACATCATTGGTTATGATGAACTTTCAAAAGTATTTAAAGAACGATTTCCGCTTCAGGCTGCAAGTCTTTTCAGTAATATGGTTAAAGTTGAAACACTCAAGGAACGAGAGATATCAGAATGGAACCGCAGAATCGGTAATTTAATTGGTAAAACGGTTTCTATTGGTGAAACATGGAATCATGATGAACCGTTTAAATTACCGAATGATACGGTTCTCACGTATCAAGTAAAAACACTTTTTGCAGAAATGAAACCGTGCGGCCCACAAAATCAAAACCAATGTATTCAAATTATTCAGGAATACACCACGGATGCAGCAAAGGTTTCTGGAATGCTTACAGATATGATGCAAAAAGTGACTGGAGCAACCACACCAAAGGATGAAAAAAAGAATTCGGAACCAGATAAGAATCCATCTTCAATTCAGGGAAAAGTAATGCGGTTAATTGATCCACAAACCATGCGTATTTATGATGAGTCATCAGAAAGAACCATGCGGGTAGAAGTCGATGTGCCTGAACAGGGACGATTGCCATCGGTAGTTGTAGAAACCCAGAAATATGTTAATGAGTTTTAGTATCAGTCATTTTTTATTTTTTATAGGATGGTGAACATAGCTATGGAACAATTTCTGATTTACTCAAAAAACAATATCGTTCCCTTAGTTCCGCTGGTGTTTGTCTTGGTTTTTATTTCAAAATTCATCATAGAAATACTAGAACGGATCGGCAAAAAAGCCAAAATTCATATTTATCCGGCTGGAAAACTTGAAATCGGATTCAGCCAATATGGACCTACCATAGCCCTATGCGGAACCATGCGTGCCCAGAAAATCGATGCATTTATCGCTAAAATTGCAATACGGGTTGCAAGAAAAGACTCAGACTTTGCGAGGCTTATGGATTGGCGTGCATTTAAGCCTTATGTTTTGGGTTTGATACCGGATAATGAGATAAAACTGGAACTGGCTTCGGCCTTTTTATTGAACATTAATTCACCTTTCAAATGTAATATTGTCTTTGTGGATGACCCATTTATCGCTAAATATTCGGTGCTTATCCCTAAAATACAGTCTCTGTGGGAAACGTATAAAAACAATCAGGATGAAGAAGCGCTCTCTAACTTAGGCGCTTCTTTTGAACAATTTTTAAAAACAGAAGAAATTCGTGATATTATTGTAACGTTCACGGATGCATTTTATTGGGAACCCGGCAGCTATAGTTTGGAAATGTTCATCCATACATCCAATCCCGACAAAATACATAAGACTTTATTTGCATTTGACCTTTCCATACAACAGACTGGGCTACTTAAAGAAAATATCATTAAAATCATCCAATTAATCTGCAATATCAAGGTAAATTGCAAATATGTTTTTTCTGAATATAAATGATAATGCGATGATTAATTTGGAAACACTATAGATTTCAGATTTTCGATTTTCGATTTTTGATTTACTGGATTCCAGCTTTCGCGGGAATGACGATCGCTATTTTTGTATAATAAGTCATTTCAATAGGTTATAAAAAAGTGCAAAAGTATAGTC
>PDZT01000255.1 GCA_002753105.1 Deltaproteobacteria bacterium YD0425bin50
CGCTTACATCAACACCCTGAAAGCAGGGGAAGCTTTAAACGAAAAAGAAATTCGGGAAGGCTATCAGAAATTTAAGTCGGAAAAAGCCGCCAAAGAAATGGCCGTTGCAGCCCAAAAGCATGGATTGGAAGCGGAAGCATTACAGGCTTTTGTGAATGAAATTATAGATCGCATGATTTTTGACGGGGAAAAGCTTAGCGATTTGATGGAGCCGCTCGGACTGGGCTGGAAAGAACGGACAAATAAAGAACTGGAACTCATGGAAGACCTGATTCCACTCCTGAAAAAACTTGCCGGCGGACGAGAGATAGCGGGGTTGGCAGCTTATGAGTAAGCAAATTAAGCAGATTTCTACACAAAAAGATTTTAATGAGCTTTTAAAACTGATTCAGCAGGCACGCCAAAAGGCATTTAATCAGGTCAATACGGCACTTATCGAACTATATTGGCAAATCGGCAAACACATCAGCGAAAAGGTTAAATCAGCCGCATGGGGTAAAAGTGTTGTCAGTGAACTGGCAAAATACATCACCCAAAATGACCCGGAAATAAAAGGTTTTAGCGATAAGAACCTTTGGCGCATGAAGCAGTTTTATGAAACCTATCAAAATGAGGAAAAACTCTCATCACTGGTGAGAGAATTACCCTGGTCACACAATCTGGCTATTTTTTCACGGTGCAAAATCGAAGAAGAACGAGAGTTCTATCTAAAACTCTCAATACAGGAAAATTATAGCTTTCGTGAACTGGATCGGCAAATTTCAGCAAGTTTTTTTGAACGTACAATACTTGGCAATACAAAACTCTCAACAGTGTTGAGAGAATTACAGCCCAATATTAACCTGACTTTTAAAGACAACTATGTGCTCGAATTTTTAGGCTTGCCTGAAACCCATAGTGAAAACGACCTGAAAAAAGCCCTCATTCACAACATGAAGGCGTTTATTCTTGAATTGGGCAAAGATTTTATTTTTATGGGCGAAGAGTATCGTCTGCAAGTCGGCAATCAGGATTTTTTTATTGATATTTTGTTTTTTCATCGCGGGCTTTCCGCTCTGGTTGCCTTTGAACTGAAAATTGGTAAATTTACGCCTGAACATCTTGGACAGCTTAATTTTTATCTGGAAGCTCTGGATAGAGATGTCAAAAAGCCACATGAAAATCCAAGTATCGGCGTGCTGCTGTGCCGTGACAAGGACGATGAAGTTGTGGAATACGCACTTTCCCGCAACCTGTCACCTGCATTGATTGCCGAATATCAACTGCAATTGCCGGATAAAAAACTGCTTCAGGCAAAACTGCATGAATTGCTTGCCAATCAGGCATGGGCGGATGAAGAAGAGGAAAAGATATGAACCACGAAAGACACGAAAGACACGAAAAAAAGAGTAAGGGTTTGGTGCCTAAGCTGAGGTTTCAGGAGTTTAGGGGGGAAAATGGTTGGGAAGCAAAAGAATTTTCTAAATACATTGTTCTTTATAGAGGTAGTTCTCCTCGTCCAATAAAAGAGTATTTAACTAACGAAAAGAATGGTGTAAATTGGATAAAAATAGGTGATACAAAATCAGCAGAAAATTTTATTATCAGTCATGTCGAGGAAAAAATAACTCCAAAGGGTGCAGAAAAATCAAGAAAAGTAAATATTGGTGAATTGATTTTAGCTAATTCAATGAGTTTTGGTAAAACATATCAATTAGCAATAGATGGTTTTATCTACGATGGATGGTTTGTACTTCGTGAATATGAAAAATATTTTCATAAACAATTTTTACTTCAACTGCTTAATTCTGATTATATGCAAAATCAGTATTTAAAATTTTCTGCTGGTGGGATTGTGCAAAACATTAGCAGTGATATTGTATATAATACTATATTACCGCATACTACCTTTTCCGAACAACAAAAAATCGCCGATTGCCTATCCTCTCTCGATGAACTCATCACCGCCGAAGCCCAAAAACTCGACGCCCTCAAAGCCCATAAAAAAGGGCTGATGCAAAAGCTCTTCCCCGCCGAAGGGGAAAACGTGCCGGAATGGAGGTTTCCTGAGTTTCGGGATAAGGAGGAATGGGAGGTGAAGAAGCTAGGTAAAACCTTTAAATTCAAACAAGGGGTACAAGTGCCTATTGAGGAGCAATTCAATAATAAGAGATCAGGCATGGTTAGGTTTATTCGTATAATAGATTTGACTCAAGAAAGAGAACCTTGTCGATTTATTAATGATCCTGGAGACGAGCATATCGTTAAATGTAACGAACTTTTTATGATACGATATGGGACACCAGGTATTGTTGCATTTGGATATGAAGGAGTGATTGCGAATAATCTTTTCCGTCTTATTTGGAAAGACGAATCCAATTTTAATCCAATATTTTGGTTCTATATTTTTAAGAATATTGAAAAAACTATATTCAACCTTTCTTGCTCATCTTCAATGCCAGCGATTAGTTTCTCTCTGTTAAACAACATATCGGTATTAATACCTAAGTTATTAAACGAACAACAAAAAATTGCCGACTGCCTCTCATCCCTTGATGAACTCATCACCGCCCAATCTCAAAAAATCGCCGCCCTCAAAGCCCATAAAAAAGGCTTGATGCAGCAGATTTTTCCAACCACTGAGGAGGTACAAGAATGACCAAAAAACAAAAAATTTATACCTATAAGTCCATGAAACCGCTAGTGCAAAGGATTCGTGATGATTTAAATGGTGGAGGACAGAATTTTGTTTTAATTTATGCTTACAACAGTACCGGCAAAACTCGTCTGTCAATGGAATTCAAGAATACGTGGAGCAAAAAGAAGAACACCAAACGTGATACGCTCTATTTCAACGCCTTTACCGAAGACCTGTTCACTTGGGATAATGACCTCGAAAATGACACTCAACGCGTATTACGACTCAATTCGTCATCTCGCTTTTTCTCAGGACTCCATGAACTGGAAATGGAAAACCGCATTCGTCCTTTTTTGCACCGCTATGTAGACTTTGACTTTAAAATTGATTATGAAGAGTGGAAAATAAGGTTCTCACGTGAAGTTCAGATTCAAATGCGGGGAAATCCAAAAATTGAAACAGTCGAAAACATCAAAATCTCGCGCGGTGAAGAGAATATCTTTATCTGGTGCTTTTTTCTATCAATTGCACAACTATCAATAGACGGCGCAGAAGCGTATAAGTGGGTAAAATACTTTTATATAGATGATCCTATTTCTTCGCTGGATGACAATAATACCATTGCAATAGGCAGTGACTTGGCGCAACTACTCATAAGAGGCAAAGACCGTATTAAAGCCGTCATTTCATCGCACCACAGCCTATTTTTCAATTTAATGTGTAGCGAATTAAAACGGCAAGAACATAAGCAATATTTTCTACACTTACACAAAAATAACAAAACGCATATGTACACCTTGCAAGCCACGGCAGAAACGCCATTTTTTCATCATGTCGCTATGCTGAGTGAACTACAAAAAGCGGCTCAAACGGGTCAGCTTTACACCTACCATTTCAACACCATGCGCAGTATTTTAGAAAAGACTGCTGTTTTCTTTGGCATGAATGATTTTTCTGATAGTATTAAAGGAGTAGATGATGAAGTTTTATATGCGCGCGCCTTAAATCTCTTAAGTCATGGGGCTTACTCCCTTTTCGAACCGCGAGAAATGAGTGACGATAATAAAGAATTATTTAAGAAAATTTTGACCGCTTTCTTAAACCGTTATCGTTTCGACTTACCTGAATTAATTATAGATAGCCAACAGGGGAATTATTCATGAATGACCAGATTCAAAAACAACTCGGTGCCACCCTCTGGAGTATTGCCGACCAATTACGCGGTGCCATGAATGCCGATGACTTCCGCGATTATATGTTATCATTCCTATTTTTACGTTATCTTTCAGACAACTATGAGACGGCTGCAGCAAAAGAGCTTGGCAAAGATTATCCGAAGCTGGATGAAAAAGACAGGCGGACACCTTTAGCTGTTTGGTATGATAAAAACGAAAAAGACACACCAATATTTGAAAAACAGATGCGTCGCAAAGTCCACTATATTATCAAACCCGAATTTCTTTGGAGCAGCATCACTGAACTGGCAAGAACGCAAAGCGAGGAACTCTTAAAGACCCTTCAATCCGGTTTTAAGCATATTGAGAACGATTCCTTTGAAAGCACATTTCAAGGCTTGTTTTCTGAAATCAATCTGAACTCTGAAAAACTTGGAAAAGACTATTCTTCTCGTAATAAAAAGCTTTGTGCCATTGTATCCAAAATTGCCGAAGGACTGTCTCAGTTCTCAACCCAAAGTGATATTTTAGGTGATGCCTATGAATACCTGATTGGTCAGTTTGCAGCCGGTTCAGGGAAAAAAGCAGGCGAGTTTTATACCCCACAGCAGATTTCAACAATTCTATCAAGAATAGTCACTTTAGATTGCCAAAACCCGAGTACAGGAAAAAAGAAAAAGCTGAAAAATGTCCTCGATTTTGCCTGCGGTTCCGGCTCACTCCTATTGAATGTAAGAAAGCAGCTCGGACACAACAGCATTGGACAGATATACGGCCAAGAAAAGAATATTACCACCTACAACCTTGCGCGGATGAACATGCTGCTTCATGGGTTAAAGGATTCTGAGTTTCAAATTTATCATGGCGACTCACTTCTCAATGACTGGGATATATTAAACGAAATGAACCCGGCTAAAAAGCTTGTGTGTGATGCCGTGGTTGCCAATCCTCCCTTTAGTTACCGATGGGAGCCAAACGAGGCAATGGCTGACGATTTCCGTTTTAAAAGCTATGGACTTGCGCCAAAATCCGCTGCTGATTTCGCTTTTCTACTGCATGGTTTTCATTTTTTAAGCGATGAAGGCACTATGGCGGTTATTCTTCCTCACGGCGTTCTCTTTCGCGGCGGAGCAGAATCTCGTATTCGTACAAAATTACTCAAAGACGGAAATATCGATACAGTTATTGGCCTGCCGGCAAATCTATTCTTTTCTACAGGCATTCCGGTTTGCATTCTTGTGCTGAAAAAATGCAAAAAGTTTGATGACGTTTTGTTTATCAATGCCAGCGAACACTTTGAAAAAGGCAAACGGCAAAATTTTCTTTTAGACGAACACATTGAGAAGATTATTGAGACGTATCAGTTCCGTAATGAAGAAGAGCGTTATTCCAAATGCGTTTCAATGGAGGAAATTGAAAAGAACGAATACAATTTGAATATATCCCGGTATGTGAGCACAGCAGAGCAAGAAGAAATTATTGATATTAAACAAGTCCACCAAGACCTGATTAAAATTGAGGAAACAATAGTGAAGGCAAAAGATACTCATAATAAATTCCTTGAGGAACTTGGGTTGTCTAAATTGCCTTGAAATCAGATCATTCACTATAATTTAAGCCACTGAGAGAAGATGAATACAAGCTTGACCAGATATTGTACAGATGAAAATATAATACGCTCGCTGACCGCTCGCTTAAAAACAGTGAGGACTAAGAAAATAGAAAGAACGTCTGAGGCTAAAGAGATCAGAATTTGAGAACGGTTGGCTCAAAAATAGAGTCGGATTGCTGGAGTTTTGAGCGAAGATACTCTGCACAGGAGTGAAAAAGAAGAAGTTTTCGGCTAAAAATCTGGAGTGAAGCCAGAGAGAAAGAGTAACGGGCTAATCGCCGTATAACCATCAAAATGCAGCGGATGCAGGCTAAACGCCTGCACCGCTGATTTTGAGCGTTATCACTCCGAGTGCAGATAATGCACTCCAAGAGATTAGATAATGAGAAAGATAAATACAAGTTCAGACAGATGTTGTACAGATAAAAATATAATACGTTTAAAAACAGTGAGGAGCAAAAAAAAAGAGAAAACGTCTGAGGCTAAAGAGTTCAGAATTTGAGAAGGGTTTGCGGCAATCGTTTATATCACGCAT
>PDZT01000256.1 GCA_002753105.1 Deltaproteobacteria bacterium YD0425bin50
TCATCTCAAGACTTACAAAAAACGCCCTATTTACTGGCTCTTTTCAAGCGGCAAACAAAAAGCGTTTGAATGTCTGGTTTATCTGCACCGCTACAATGAATCCACCCTGTCCAGAATGCGCAGCGCCTATGTAACACCGTTACAAGGTCATTTTAGCGCCAGAATTGAGTTCCTGCAAAACGAAAAGGATGCATCCACAACCGCATCAACCCAGCGCAAGTTCCAAAAAGAAATTGAACTGCTGAATAAAAAGCTGGTAGAGCTAAGAAAATTTGATGATGAGCTTCGGCATTATGCAGATATGAAAATATCCCTTGATTTGGATGACGGAGTAAAGGTGAACTATGGCAAGTTTGGTAATCTGCTGGCTGAAACCAAAGCGGTTACAGGAGAGGAATAAAGGAGTCGCCATGATTACTGAAAATGACAAACAAATTATGATTGCATGGGCGAAAAAATTCAACGTACAAGAATTGTATGAACAGGCTACCTGAAAAAATCCTGATTGAAAAAGAACAGATTGGGAATGAGTAACGAACGAGTAACGAGCCATTCGGTAGAAAGGAAAAATCAATGCAAGCCATAAAAATTAATAAATTGTTGGACTCTGAAACAATTCGTATTCCAGAATTGAAAGCCATTATTGGCAAACAGGTTGAAATAATTATTTTAGTTGAGCCACAATCTACGGAAGACAGATATTTTGCGAAAAGAATGCCGGGTTCAGCCAAAGGTAAAATAAAAATTTCTGATGATTTCAACGAACCTTTGGATGATCAAATGATAGAGGAGTTCTATAAATGAAATATTTATTGGATACACATATCTTTATCTGGTGGATATTAGATGATCCAAAATTATCCGATGTTTTCAAATCAAAAATATCAAATTCTAACAATGAATTTTATTTTAGTGCCGCTAGTGCGTGGGAAATTGTTATTAAGTCTTCTATAGGAAAGTTGACGTTACCTGATTCTCCAGAAAAATTCATTAATGATCAATTGCACCAAAATCGTATTATTGAGTTAGGTATAACCATTGAGCATACTTTACAATTATTAACCTTGCCTTTTTTACATAAAGATCCTTTTGATAGAATTCTTATAGCTCAGTCTAATTTTGAACAGATTACTATTATTACAGATGACGTTTTAATTAAGCAATATGATGTAAAAGTATTATGAAGAATATATAGCAAAAGTGGCTGTGATTACAAAGGATAAGGATGATCATTTTATTAATTATCCAATTAAGATCATTTGGTAATTTGTTACAACAAAGGAATCAATTATGATCGAACATATTGAGATTAAAAATTTTACAGTGTTTGAATCTCTAAAAACCGATTTAGTTTCTGGCGTTAACCTGTTTATAGGGGCAAACGGCACAGGTAAAACGCATTTACTGAAACTCTTATATTCGTTTCAATCAGCAGGGCTTAAAAATGACTTATTTAAAGACTTGTCATCTAAACTGTATAGAGTATTTTTACCAACAGAAACGTTATTAAAACGGCTGATTCGAAAAGGAAAAGGGCAAAAAAATAAAGCATTTATATCGGTGATTAGAAATGGTGAAAAAATTGATATCACGTTGGAGGATAAAATTACACATGGTGAATGTAAAACACAGCATCTTAAACCAGATAAGCCAGTATATATACCTGTAAAGGAAATGCTTGCTAATGCACCCGGGTTCAGATCGCTTTATAATGAAAGAGAAATTCATTTTGAGGAAGTTTATGCTGACATTATTGACAAAGCATTTTTGCCGCCTCTTAAAAATATTACCCCTGAACGTGAAATTATTTTGACTTTACTGCAAAAAGAGATGGGCGGTAAAATTAAAATAAAAAATGAAGAATTTTATTTAAAAAGCAAAACAGGTGAAATTGAATTTCCCCTTGTCGCTGAAGGCATCAGAAAACTAGCCCTTTTATGGCTTCTCATTGCAAATGGTTCTTTGGATACAGGCGCAACGCTTTATTGGGATGAGCCTGAAACAAATTTGAATCCAAGCATGTTACCCCTTGTTGTCAAAGTGTTACTTGCACTGGAAAGGATAGGTGTTCAAATTTTTATTGCATCACACAGCTATGTGCTTATGAAAGAATTTGAACTTCAGAGAAAAGATCATTCTTTGTGCTTTTATTCACTCTATAAAGATGAAAATGATTCAGTTGCTTTTAATAAATCCCAAACATGCCATAATCTATTGCCCAATAAAATTGCTGATGCTTATTCTAGAATTTACGATCTTGAAATAGAACAAGCAATGGGAGTTAAATGATGGGAACAGTGTTGGTTGAAAAAAGAGAGATAAATATGGGGATTATAAAAGAAAGGGATTATAGAATTCTTTGCGATTTAAAGGAACGGCTATCCAAAAAAATACCCATATTGGATATGCGGGTATATGGTTCACGAGCGCGAGGTGATGCAGATGCTTTTTCCGATTTTGATGTTTTTTTTGAAATAGAAACTCTGGACGCAACAACAAAAGCGATCATAAGAGATATTGCATGGGAGACATCACTTGAAAATATGATAGTGATATCGCCGATTATTTTTTCAAAATATGAATTGAATCATTCGCCATTAAGGTCTTCTCCCATCGTCAAAAATATCATTAATGAGGGAATATCTATATGACTGATAAGCAAATATTCGATCGTTCCCACGCTCCAGCGTGGGAACGATCAAATGAAATGGCCGCAACGATGATCAAGGCCCTGAAGATTTCATAAATTCGCTTAAGCAATTAATCAATGAAGAGCGCCAATGAATCCAACTGATATTAAAAACACGCTAAATGCCATTTTTAAAGAAAAAAAGAAGCGCATTATTTTTTGGTATGATGGCGAAAAAGAATTCGAAGACACATTGCCTGAAATACACCTAGATGAGGTCAAGATTGTCCGTCTGGATGCAATCAGCACTCTGGCATTAAAAATTGAAATCGAATGCGATGCTCCTCATCAACAATACTTGCTGTATTCACCAGCGCATGAACCGCGGATAGAAGATGACTGGCTTTTGGATATCCGCCTCTACAGCCATACCTTTCATGCGGACAAGGCATCCATTATCCTGAAAGAATTGAATCTGGATAACCTGAGTATCAGACCATATCTGAAAGAGCGTAACGCCTTTTTTAATAATACAGACCGATTCAATCGGCTGAAAAAATGGGTTAAACCTGATGACAGGGAAGATGATATAGATTTGAAGATGCTGTGCGTCATGACACGCTCTGACCAGCCTGATCTGTTTTCCATTTTAATGAAACTGTTTGAATCCTGTTGTCATGATAATGCGTTTGATGATTCCCTTCCTTCTAAAATCTGGACAGATATTGAAAAGTTAGGATTGTCTGCACCGTTCTGGAAATTTGTGACGCAAACCTTTGGATACGTCAGTGAAAAAGAGCTGAACCTGAATGATTTTTTGTTAAGAATCTTTGTAACTGATTTTGCAAACCAGCTTAAAAATGATCTACCGCCATCATTGGCGCATTTTTTCATCCAAAGCCCTTCCCATGTAATGAACTCGACTGTGTTTCTGTCCCAGTGGCGAAGCAATATCCATCAGTTTAAAAATTATAATCTTATCTCAGCATATATTGCCAAAAAGCTAAAAATACAGGACGTGGTGATTGGGTTTGAAGTGGATGATCTTATGGATGTCATGACATTTGTGGCTGTTGAAAGAAGGATCATCAGCTATTTGCGGGATCAGATCATCAGCCATGGCAGCACTCAATTTGATGCCATTCTGGAGGCTATTAAAACAAGGCTTGATGGATATTGGGCGACAGTATCTATGGATGAACAAACCCCTATCAATTTATATCGGACTGTGTATAGCGCCTTGGAAACAGCGATACTGCTATTCACCCTTAGATATAAATATGATGACGGGTTCAGTTATCCCAATGCTGAAGTCATGTTTAAAGCATATACCAAAGAGTTGTTCCGCTTTGATCAGCTTTACCGCAGATTCAGTGAGAACGCTGACAGAGCAGAGAATGCAGGCTGGGACGTATTAAAATCATTACGCCAGACTGTTGAAGATTGTTATAGCGGCTGGTTTATGGATCAACTCTCGTTAAAATGGGGCGATTTCCTTGAGGGTGATCATGGGCTGCTGAAAAAATGGAAACTGCCTTATATCTCTAACCAATATGATTTTTTTAGCAGAAACATACAGCCTGTATTAAAAGAATCGAGCAGAAACAGACTGTTTGTGATTATCAGCGATGCCTTTCGGTATGAAGCTGCGGACGAGCTTGCAGGGATCATAAACGGAAAATACCGCATGAAAGCTGAACTTGAACCTATGTTAGGGGTTCTGCCAAGCTATACAGCATTGGGAATGGCAGCCCTGCTTCCCTATAAAAAAATAGCTTTTAAGGATAAATCAGATCATCTCTTACTTGATGGAAAAGCGTTAAGCTCCTTGGATTACCGTACAGAGATTCTGTCTCAACATCATGGAACGGCAATAAAGGCTGACGACCTTACCGCAATGAATAAGGAACAAGGGCGTGAATTTATCAAACCCCATAGAGTGATTTATATCTATCATGACCAGATTGATGCCGTGGGGGATAAGGCGGTTTCTGAAAACCACACATTTGGAGCTGTTCGTAAAGCGATTGATGATTTGGCAGCATTGATCAACTATATCATCAACAGTCTCAATGGAAACAAAGTATTGATTACAAGTGATCATGGCTTCATATATCAGGATAAACCGCCAACACCGATTGATAAAAGTGTATTGGATATCGCCGATAATGAGGTGATCAAGAAACATAAAAGGTTTATCTTGGGGCAACATCTGGATAAATCTGCTAAAGCATTTTGGGGCAACACAAAGATTACTGCAAATACCGATACGGATATGGCGTTTTTAATCCCCAGAGGAACGAATCGGTTCAATTTTGTGGGAGGCGCTCAATTTTATCATGGCGGTGCTTTGTTACAAGAAATTGTCGTACCTTTATTAACCGTGACTCAGATGAAAGGCAAGCACTTAGAAAAATCAGAAATCAACCATGTGGGTATCTCTCTTATCGGAACTTACAAAAAGATTGTGACCAATATATCCAGATTTGAATTCATCCAAACTGATGCGGTATCTGAACGATATAAGGCAAAAACACTGAAGATATCCCTGCGAGATGGGAATGATCTGATGAGCGATGAAAAGCTGCTGACCTTTGACAGCGCCTCTTCATCAATAGAGGATCGGAAAAAGTCAGTCAGCCTGACACTGAAAACAGGGCAAAAGTTTGACACTAAAAAGGAATATGATCTGGTATTACGAAACGCCGAAGATGATACGGAATATGACCGTTTTCCGCTCATGATTGATATTGCGTTTGCCAGTGATTTTTAAGGATATAGACCATTTTCATGCGTTTTCTTGTTCCCACGCTTTGCGTGGGAACATTTCTTAGACGCTTTGCGTCTTCATCTGGACGCGGAGCGTCCATTTTTGCATTCCTACGCAAAGCGTAGGAATGAGTAGAAGTGTTTCTTGGCAGTAGAAACGAGTACAAAAGGATATAGACCATGACAGATGAAAAAAATATAGATGAGCTGATGAATGAACATTTTGCAGGTCGTGTAGTGCGCAAAGACCTAACCAAATTGCTGAAGGAAGGGGCGAATGTGCCTGTTTATGTCCTTGAATATCTTTTGGGGATGTACTGCGCATCTGATGATGATGAAGTGATTCAGGAAGGTTTGAAGACGGTAAAGAATATTTTGGCGGAAAATTATGTCCGTCCAGATGAAGCTGAGAAGGTCAAATCCAAAATAAAAGAGCTTGGAAATTATAAGATTATCGATAAGGTAACCGTCAAGCTCAATGAAAAGAAGGACATTTATGAAGCGGAACTCT
>PDZT01000257.1 GCA_002753105.1 Deltaproteobacteria bacterium YD0425bin50
CCGGAAAACGTTAGCTGTTTATCACCACCATAAACTGTAGCAAGCCTGCCGGTTTCTGTATAACCCGTAATGGTAATGCTTTGAGTTTCACCGGCTTTCATGGTTCCAGCGCCAGTAAGTTTAAAATACGCGGCTGGTGCGGATAACGTGGTTTCAGTTCCCGTTGCAGGAGATAGTAAATAATTTTCAGTTTTGGCTGAAGATGCGTTATATTCATATATAGCAACATGGTAACTCGTTTCTACAGTTAAACCGGTTACCGTAACGGATGAGCCGCTTCCATCAAACACAACATAATTGCCTGATCCGATCTGGTCTCCACCTCCAAAAAGCTGACTTGCAAAGTATGTCGTTCCATCAACAGGAATGCCATCTACTGCACTTCCAGATTTTACCAGTACAATTCGTTTTGTGCCATTGCCATTAGTCCAGTTGATGGTTAACATGGCTGAACCAATATCTGAAAACGTAACTGCGCTCGACATCACTGTTGGCTCAGATGCAAGTACAGTTAACGTTACATTTCCTTCAACTGTCGTGTAATTAACTGAATCCGTTGGCGTAAACGTTACAGGGTAAGGTTCGATGCCTGAATTGGGTATAGTCTCCGGTGATGTAAACGCAAATGTTCCGGGAACAGAACCTGTACCGCCTGTTAAGGTTGATTCAGATAGTGTCTGACCAAATGTGATAATCGAAGCTGTTGGCCAAGTAGTTACAGTTGGCGTTGCTTTGTTTACCGTAACACTGACATTTCCTGAAACCGTAGTGTAATTCGCCGTATCTGTTGGTGTAAACGTAACCGCATGACTTGCTGTACCTGCATTGGGTTTTGTCGTTGTCGTGTTAAATGCAAACGCTCCGGGAACAGAAGCTGTGCCACCAGTTAAGCTCGCGTCAGATAAAGTTTGTCCATAATTAATGGCCGAAGCTGTAGGCCACGCGTTTACTGTTGGTGTTGCTTTTGTTACAGTAACCGTTACATTTCCTGTAACTGGAGAGTAATTGGCGGTATCTGTTGGTGTAAACGTAACCGACTGGCTGGCCGCACCTGCATTGGGTTTTGTATCAGGTGTGGTAAATGCAAATGTTCCGGGAACAGAACTTGTACCGCCAGTTAAACTCGATTCGGAGAGTAATTGTCCGTAAATAAGTGCCGAAGCTGTAGGCCATGTCGTTATAGTTGGTGCTGCTTTGTTTACAGTGACAGTAACGTTTCCTGAAACCGTAAGGTAATTCGCTGTATCTGTTGGGGTAAAGGTTATAGCATAACTCGCCGTTCCTGCATTGGGTTTTATATCAGGTGTGTTAAAGGTAAATGAACCGGGAACAGAAGGTGTAGCACCAGACAAATTTGACGATGAGACTGTCTGTCCATAGATAATAGTCGAAGCTGTCGGCCATGTAGTTATTGTTGGTGTAGCCTTGCTAATGGTAGCTGTTGTGCTGCCAGTAGATGACACGGTATAGTTACCAGCATCTGTACCAGACAGAGATATACCAGATACATTCACGGTTTTTCCTGTACCAGCATTGGGATTTTCAAATGCTGCAGTACGATTAATGGTAAACACATCATTTGTTTTACGATTGTCAGTTGTTGTGACTGTTGCTGTAGTGAACGTATCATATATTTTATCAACACCAGTGAATACTATGGTTAGAGGGATGGGTGAGACGATTAGCGCACCTGATGCGTAACTGAAGGCGTATCCAAGTCCCCCAGATGCCCCAGAAGGATTCAACGAATGCGTACCTGCGCTATAATAACCCGCAGTTGATTGTGTGGCGGCGAGGGCAACGCCTGCCTCAGTAGAAACGGCAAGGGATCGGGTATCACCATTTTGAAAACCGCTTACACTTGTCGTTGGCGATGAAGGAGAATTGCTATAGTTAATGCTTTGACTATCAGCCGATACAGTAAGTATGGGCTGTTCACGATAAATAGCGTAATTCCCTGTACTCAACGCTGTGGTATAATTGGTCGCAGTTTCATCACTGTTGTAGCGAAATCGTCCGCTGCCAGATACAATAAGTGTCGTCAACCCAGTGCTGTTGGCAATACTTCCGCTGAAAAATGTTGCTCTGCCGCTTCCAACATTGATAGTACCACCGCTAATGATAATATTACCGCCGCTGCCTGTACCTGCTGAAGCTGCTTTGCCAGCATTGAGAATGAGTGCATTGGCTGACGTATTTGCAGTAGTGACAGCACCGGAAAGAGTGAGGTTACCTGCTTCAGTACATCCGCTGGCGATATCAATTGTACCGCTAACCGCAATCGCTCCTAAACTTAACGCATTTTTATCTGTTAACATTAATGTATTTCCAGATACAACGGTAACCGCGCCTGTGAAATCATTATTTGAATTGCTCAGGGTAATATTGTTGGCTGAAGGCGCAGTTATACTTGTTATGCCACTTGCAATGATATAACCTGAAATTCCAATAATATCACCTGATGTAGAGGTTAGATTGATATTAGTTGTGGTTATAGCCCCAGTAAGAGTTAAATGTCCGGCTAAACTGGTCAGATTAAGTGTCCCACTTGCCGTCACGCTTCCTAATGTCAATGCATTCATATCTTTTAGAGTAACTGTGTTTCCTGATACAACAGTAACCGCGCCTGTGAAATCATTACTTGAGTTGTCCAGGGTAATATTGTTGGCTGAAGGTGCGGTTATGCTTGTTACACCCGTTGCAATGATCCGACCTGCAGTTCCAATAATATCACCTGATGTGGAGGTTAAATTGATATTCGTTGTGTTGATAGCACCAGTGAGAGTTAAAGCTCCGGCTGAACTGATCAGATTGATTGCCGTCACGCTTCCTAATGTCAATGCATTCGTATCCACCAGCGTAACTGTGTTTCCAGATACAACGGTAACCGCGCCTGTGAAATTATTACTGGAATGATTCAGGGTTATATCGTGAGTTGATGGCGCTGTAATTGTTGTCATACCTCCACTACTTATCCAACCTGTTGTTCCGATAAGATGACCCAATGATGATGTTAGGACGATATTTCCGGTGCCTGAACTAGTCAAATCGCTCCCGCCGTTAATATTAATAGCGTTCCCACTGGTATCTATCGATCCTATTAAGGTAATCGTACCATCTACCGAACAGACAGAGCCAGCAGTAGGTGACAAAGAACTATCACCAATTGCAATACCATCTGAGGTACCCTTAGCAATACCGTTAATTGAAATAGTACCCGTAGTTATTGTTGATATATTTCCAGCGATGCTTACTCCGGCACTAGAAACATCAGGACATCCTCGTCCTTTAATCTGAATGTTGCCACCATTAGTTGTAATGTTGCCATTGATGGATACACCACGTATCACGGCATTATCTTCATCGCTTGTGCCATTTATTCCAAGGGCATACCCAACCGAAGGGTCTAAACCGCCGCCAATCGTAATATTACCGCCATTTGTGGCGATTGATGTACTACGGGAAAGCCAAACCGAACCTGCTCTAGCATCTGCGGCAGCATTGTCTCCTCCGTACCGCGACCAAAGTACAACATTCAGTGCCAGTGCATTACTGATTGATGAAATGGAACCGCCTTGTGTGAAACTGATACCGCGATACGCTTTTAAAGTTAGTGTGGCAGAGGCACCTTCCGTTTTCTGGATCGCTGAGTTCACAACGATATCCCCCTGTCCAGCATCTTCCGTATTAGTAGTAACAATAACATCCTTTCCATTGTCTAAACGACTTCCAATCTCTGTAACGGAAACCGTTGACCCATTGGCAGTTGGAAACCAGATATCTGGATTACCACCAGCCCAGTAACCATTGCTGTTTGCAGATGTAATCGTAACATTATAGCGAGGTTCGACCACATCGGTAACAGTCACAGTAATGCTTTGCGATGTCGTTAGAGAACCGTCACTAACGCTGACCTGAACATTATAAATATATTCATGTGGGTTTTCATGATCAGGTGCTGTGAGAAATGTTATTACTCCGGTATTGACGTTGATAGTGAATTTTGAAGCATCTGTACCTCCAGTGATGCTGTAGGCAAGAGCATTATTCTCTGGGTCAGTAGCTGTTACCGTCATGACATTAATTTGATCTTCCGGAACAGATACACTGGCAGAGCTGGTAATAGTGGGAGCCTCGTTGACAGGGAGTACCGTTACGGCAATAGTCTGCGAAGCAAACAGATTTCCCGTATCAGTAACCTTGACTACCACATCGTAAACATGATCGACTGGATCAGCATCATTGGGATTTTCATAATCAGGCGGTGTATTAAATGTGAGTGCTCCGGTACTGCTATTGATACTGAATTGATTCATATCTGCACCACCAGTGATGCTGTACGTAAGGCCATTCTCTTCCGCATCCGTTGCGCTTACGCTGAATACAGTCTGGTTTTCTTCGACATAGATGGTAGTCGAACTAATAAAAGTTGGTGCCGTGTTCGGTCCTTTCCACTCTAGAATAATGGGAGTGGAATCATTTAGACATGAATATTTAGTAATTAATACCCACACATATTGATCTACTGGTGCATTATAACTTATAGTAGCTCCCAAACCACAAGAATCATCTTGAGACACTTGTGCTGTCCCTCCACAACTTACTGTAAATAAAGTAAGCTCAGAATCATAACCATTAGGAGTATTACATGTCTGCCAACTATAGTTCCCCCCAGCCAGTAATTTAAATCGTATATAATCTCCTCCATTGAAAGAGCCAACATTACTCCAATCTGTAGTATTAGAAGCTTTTGTATTTATACCCTTAGATGCATTACAATTATAACAAGGTACAGCTAACACATTATTATTAACCAAAACAGGTAATACTAATACCAAAGTAATATATATCCACTGGATTATCTTTATTTTCATGATTATTCCCCTCCGAAATAAATTAAAATTATACCTTTTCCCAAACAATCCGTTCAAGCCCAAGCGATACCACAGCCCATTGATGCGGAGAAAATGCGGGTGCAATACTGGTTAATTCGTTTGCTAAATCCTTTGAATAACGTATGGCCTGAGCCTTGGCTTCATTCAGTTTTGTTTTCACTATCTCAAGCGCAAGTAGTTCTGATTCATCTTTTTGTCTCAGTATTTCTGCAGTCATGCCTAACTGTTTCAATGAAATATATTTAAACTCAATCACCACATCTAAAATTTTAAACTTCCTGCAATCCGGACGAACGACCATAGCAATATCCGGGTATCCCCGATGCGTTTCATGCTCAGACATCATCAGATAAAACGTATCATTAAACAACAACGTCAAAAACAGCGTTTTCACAGTGAGTTCATTAGCATGACGTAAATCTCGATTACTATAAATCGGAAACAGACAGGTTTCTACAAACTTGCATAAGTCTTCCATTTCTCCTTTTTGGTACAGCTTTTTAGCGGCATTCAACGCATTGTCGCGAGCTGATGCAGTGGGTAACAAATGATTCGCTGCTTGTTCTACATATAGTTTCCGGATCACCAAATTAGGAATGACCAGTTCTATTTCACCTTGTTCGTCCTGCTTTCCGATACTTAACACACCTGAATACCAAAGGAAAGAAGCTAAAAATGTTCTGTCTTTTAAATTTTGGCTCAACATCACTTTTAATCCAAATTTATCAGCGAGTTGAGCAATAGATACCGGCACATCTCCCTGAATTAAATCTAACAGAAGCTGTTCGCCTCCCGGGAGGCTCAGTATATAATCCAGTTTGTCCTCATCAGGTGCAAGGTTTGCATCAAGAATAGGCGTAGGGTATTTACAAAATCTCTGGAAATTACGAAAAAAATAAAGACATAAGGTCGGATTATAAATGCTATCTTTCTGTTCTAAGTGAAATTTGTAGCCATTATACCATGTTTTGATTAAGTTGATAGACTCTATAAATCCATGCGTGTCGATT
>PDZT01000027.1 GCA_002753105.1 Deltaproteobacteria bacterium YD0425bin50
ATTTTTTTTTTTTTTTTAACTTTTTTCAAGAATTGGTGTCTAATAGTTTAAAAATTGAATGAAAGAAGCTACTGAACTCATAAAAATAAATTTAACGTAAAAGTAAAAAGTAACAAAAATACAATTAAGGAGGTAAAACAAAATGAAAAAACAGATTATGATAATGATTACTATTCTATCATGTGTAGTTTTTGTAACATCATCGGCGTTCGCAGGATCAAAACAAAGACATCGCTGGGAGGGAGTTGCTATAGGTGTAGGCGCTTCTATTTTAGGGGCTGCAATAATTAATGATGCTCATCGGAGTCATGATAACGTTGTTACAGAACGCGTTATAACAGTTCCAGATTACGAACCACGACATAGACCGCCTCATCATTCTCGCGAGTATCATCATTATTATCATCCTTCTCGTGATTACGATGATTATCGTCATTCTTCACGTCATGATTCTCATCGCAATCAAAACGGGTATTGGGACGTTCGGAATGTATGGGTACCTCCAGTATGTGAAAAAGTATGGAATCCAGCCCATTTTGAAAACAGTGTCTGGGTTCAAGGGCACTGGATTTCTATAGAAAAATATCCGGGGTACTGGAAAGAAGAAAAAGTTTGGATTTGTGAACGATAATTAGTGGTGATAAATATTGGCATTCTGTAAGGGGCGTATTGCACAATACGCCCCTTACTTTTTGGCTCATAATGGGTTTTAGGGTCTTATTTTTCCGTGACTTTTTAAGTCAGGGAAAAAAAACCATAAAATATCTATGGTCATAGATGCTCGGAGAAATGAGGCATGTCAATCTCAAATCTCAAAGAGAAGGAACTGCGAGTGTTGCTTGCCAGAAGAGTCCAATTCCGTTATGGATAAGGAGGTAAGGAGACACCTGCTCCACAATACAGGGAAATCCCTAAACCTCAAATTTTTAAGAGAGTATAAAATAAAAGGAGTAACATAAAAAATTTTAAACAAAAAAAATTCTCGTACACGATCAATGTAATTGTACCAGAATAAAGGAGAACTTTACTCTTCTTCCATGTTGTTTTTTTTAAAACACTATTTTTTATTTTCGTTCTGAATCGCTGGTTTTGTTTGACAAATAATTAGGTTTAATGAAATGTAAGCAAATTTGGATTGATACATCTTTAAGGATGAAGGAATATGATTACAAATCAAAAATCGAAAATCGAAAATTTGAAAATCAATCGTTGTTTGATGTTATTTTATACCATGATCATGTCTGTATCTATATGTTTTGCAGATACTATTAAAGAAGAAACTCCTCTAAAAGAAAAAAGTTATCAAGACTATTTTAGCTTACAACGATTTACAGGTTCTTTAGGTGGATATTTTGAACGAAAAAACATACATAATAAGCCAGACAATGGGTTTACAGCGCTGTATGGCGAGATTAATTACACTAGTCCTGTACGAAATGATTTTGGTTTTTCATTGGGTACAATGGGCCATATCTGTCTTGATGAAACTACTGATGGAGATTATGATGCTGCTATACAAACAGACCTGCTGCTACGCGAATTGTATTTAACCTACCAAATATCAAAGACGTTGCTGAGATTAGGACGACATGAAATTAAGCCTATGTTTATTTTAGATGATTATTATGAAGGTTTATCTCTTACATCTAAGTCATTTCAAAATATAGCATTACATATGGCTTTGGTGTATAAATTTGGCAAATCAGATGTTGATTTAACCCAGAATTTCAAAAAACTGAACCATATCTACGATGGTGTAGATAATTACTTTTTAGCCATGCAAATGGATTGGAATCTCATATCAAAACAACTCAATATAAAACCTTTTGCATGTATCTTGCCAGATGGTTTTATTCTTTATGGATTACACGGCGATTATAAAGAAAAATTGACACATAGTGAATTGTGGGGAATGGTGATGGATTATTATGCGACAGATGAGGATAAAACGCATGGGTTAGCAAATAATACATCTGTTTATCATATCAATGCCTATGTTCAAGCGCCTCTGTCTATCTTATCAGGTGGAGTTATTCAATCAGACAAATCAGGTGGTACTCGCGTTGGCGGTATAATTGACGATTATTTCAATCCATTCAATGAGGGCTATCCGTTTATTTATCAAAAGGATGCGTTTACATGGTATGGTAAACTTATGTATATGAAAGATATGTATAAATTTACATTGACTTATGGTCAGGGCAAACATGATGCAGATCAGTTATCACCAAAACATACAGAAATGGATATTGACCTCACCGTTATTTTTATGAAAAAATGGCAGTTACTTTCAAATTTTTCACGAGTAACTGTAGATGCACTGATTGATGATTATTCCAAACTTGAATTAAAATTAAGTCATTCCTTTTAGCAGGGTTAAAAATTATGTCGTTTAAAAATGAAAATAAAGGCGATGGACTTATTAATCAGTCCTATTATCAATCTGTAAGACGAAATATGATCATGATCGTGATGTTTATATCGTTTATGCCAATTATTTTGATTAGCGGGATCGTTTTATATCATTTTGATCGTGCATATCATGATAAAGTTTACGCATATTTAGGGGAATTAGTTGAGAAGCAAAAGCAGAATATTGATGTTTTTTTAAATGAAAAATTAAATAAAATTCAATTCATTGTACGTGCATTTTCCTATGAACAGCTTTGTAATGAATCTTTTTTGCAAAATATTCTTTCTATGCTTCATCAAAGTCAGATGTCTGTGTTTGTTGATTTAGGTGTGGTGGATGATTCTGGAGTTCAAGTTGCCTATGCAGGTCCATATAAATTACTCCAAGCCAATTATCATGATGCGGATTGGTTTAAAAAAGCGATTGAAAGTCCTTATTATATTAGTGATGTTTTTTTGGGTTTACGGGGCCAGCCCCATTTTATAATAACCGTAAGGCAGGAAAATTTTGGGAAATACTGGATTTTAAGAGCCACAATTGATTTTGTAACATTTAATAACTTGGTTGAAAATGTAAGTATTGGGAAAACAGGATTTGCTTATATATTGAATCGAAAATTTGAATTTCAAACAAAACCCCGGTTTGATATATCGCCATTAGATAGCCCTTATAAATCATTAATAGATACTACGACACAACAAATTGATATTGATCCTGTCTTTTATAAAGATAAAAACAACATCTACGTATTTGCATATTTAAAAAATGGAGACTGGTTTTTAGTATATCAACAAAAAAATTCAGATGCATTTGTTGATCTGTATCGCGCACAGCTTATAGCTGCATTGATTGCGATTTTAGGTGCATCTTTTGCCTTTATTATTGCGCTTTGGGTCTCTCGCCGTGTAGTGAGTCGAATTGCCCGGGTTGACCAGGAAAAAGAAGTGATGAATCTGCAAATCATTGAATCTGGCAAGTTAGCATCCTTAGGTGAACTTGCGGCTGGTATCGCACATGAAATCAATAATCCAGTAGCTATTATGGTTGAAGAAGCAGGATGGATATCGGATCTTTTATCCGAAGAAGAATTTAAAGAAAGTGAGAATTTGTCTGAATTTAAACGTGCGTTGAATCAAATTAATACCCAAGGAAAACGATGTAAAGAAATAACTCATAAATTACTTAGCTTTGCAAGAAAAACAGACAATAGAGAAGATAATATGCAGATCAATGAGCTTATCATTGATGTCGTTGGCTTATCAGAACAACGTTCTAAGTACGAGGCGGTTAGTATAGAAACGCATTTACAAGAAAATTTGCCGCTTATTACAGCATCTATGTCAGAACTCCAGCAAGTTTTTTTAAATTTAATTAACAATGCATTTGATGCTATGGAAAAAAAAGGTGGAAAAATTAGCATTTCAACCCATCAGGAACAAGATAAACTTGTGATACAACTTAAAGACAATGGTCCGGGGATTCCTCATGCCAATTTGGTTCGAATTTTTGATCCTTTTTTTACGACCAAGCCTGTAGGCAAGGGCACAGGTTTGGGACTGTCCATATGTTATGGCATTATTCAAAAAATGAAAGGCTCGATTGAAGTCCAGAGTAGTGTTGGAGAAGGAACTGCATTTATTATTAAATTGCCTATAGCTAAAGAAAACGAATAGTAAGGAGGAAAGTCATTATGAAAATAGCAAGTATTCTTTTGGTAGATGACGAAGTTCAGTTTGTTGAAACCATGACAAAACGGTTAAATAAAAGAGATTTTGAAGTGAGTTCAGCACATAGCGGAACTCAGGCATTGGAAGAATTAAAAAAAAGTTCACAAATTGAAGTTGTGCTATTAGATGTGAAAATGCCTGAAATGGATGGGATAGAAGCATTGAGACGAATTAAAGCTGATTTTCCATTAGTTGAGGTAATTATGCTAACAGGACATGCTACAGTTGAATCTGCAATAGAAGGCATGAAATTAGGGGCTTTTGACTATTTAATGAAACCCTGTGATATTGATATTCTTGTAGCAAAAGTCAAAGATGCAACAACCAAAAAAAGATCGCATGAAAATAAAATTGTTGATGCACGAGTCAAAGAAATTATTGGCAGGCGTGCGTAAATAAGGAGATTTTGTTCATGTCAAACCCAGATGAGCGTATCCAATTGCTTCTTGTAGATGATGAGCAGGGTTATGTGAATGTGCTTGCCAATCGTCTAAGCAAGCGCAATATTATTGTTACTAAAGCCTTTAACGGCGCTCAGGGAATACAAGCACTTCGAAAGACAGATTTTGATATTGCATTATTGGACCTCAAAATGGAAGATATGGACGGCATCGAAGTGCTTAAAATATTTAAAAAAATGTATCCAGAAATGGAAGTGATCATGCTTACCGGACATGGTTCGGAAACAGCAGCCAAAGAAGGTATTTCACACGGCGCGTTTGACTATCTGACGAAGCCGTGTGAACTGGACGAATTGCTTGAAAAAATTTATCAAGCCTATGAAAAGCGAAAACAAACTAAAGTATAAACTATCCTATATAAGTTAAGCTATTATCTCATCATTCTTTTTTAAAAAAATTGTGAAAAAAATCCTCGGCATATTCATTGTAATATTGTTGTGTACCCAAGGATGTACCTATTTCAAAAAGACCGTTAAAAACCAGTCAGCCATACTTAAACACATTCAATTGTCTTGCAGTAACTTAAAAGAAGATAATAATTTATATTTTTCGTCAGAATTACCCTATCCAAATATCAACCCGGTACAGCCGAAACTTCTAAAATACATTACACAAGAGATATCTACGATTCAAGCCTATCGGCAACTTCATGAGGTACTGCAAAGTTATGTTTGTCAATCATCAATGCCTTATATTTTAAAAGCCACACGGTGTGCTTTTGAGTATCCACTACTGATCGAGTATTTAGCTTCAGACCTAACCCAAATCACAGATACTGTTGTACCATTTGAAATGGCGTGTGCATACACTCAAAAAGCCTGTCATGAATTGATATCTTACGATCAGAGTCTGATTATACAAAAAACTTTATATGATGATATATCTAAATACAATTCCATTGAATCAATCATACTGCTACTCGTTGAGATATTAAAACAATCCGGTCAACAAAACCACTTGGCATTTAAAGCAGTTGAACATGATGAACTGGATAACTTAAAACATGAGAGCCCTCAACTTTTAGATTTTTTTATTCAAAACACTTATCTCAAAAGAACCGACGCCGAGAAATTCCTTTTAGCTGCTAAAAAGCTGAATTTTTCTTTTTTGTTTAAGTCTTATATGGAACTGTTGCAAGTTATTTCCCCGGATGTTCTGGAGCTTATTCAACAGATTTTCCAAATTTGCACATCAGAATACATCAACACCCAAGAATGGAGTGGAAATTTTTTTTACGCGAATCAAACAGATATTGGGCTTATACTTATTGGAGATGTGGGTACGAATCATTATAAGACTCAAGCAGCACTCATTATTGATTTTGGGGGTGATGATATGTATTCATTTCCAGAAAAATTACAATCCAATGAATTGCTTGAAATGATGCCGAATGTCATTATTGATTTTTCTGGAAATGATACATACCAAAGCAATGAATTCGGAGGACTTGCAGGAGGACTTTTTCATCCTGAATTACTTTTAGACTTGAATGGCAATGACCATTATGAATCCATTCGTGTTGGATGCGGTTCAGGCGTGTTTGGTGTGGGTATGCTGATCGATATGGCAGGCAATGATGTGTATTTATCCCAAGAAATCGGTCAAGGTTCGGGTCTATTTGGTTATGGATTATTGCTTGATGTTTCTGGGAATGATTCATATAAAGGCGCAAAATTTATACAGGGATTTGGCGGACCATCAGGTATAGGACAATTGATCGATGTTCAAGGTGATGATACATATGAAGCAGGAGGAAAATATTCATGTAGTTATGGTGTACCCGGAATGTATGAAGCTCAAGCTCAGGGCGTAGGTTGGGGATTTCGTAAAATGGCTGCTGGCGGTATTGGTACTCTCATTGATGTTCAGGGCAACGATACTTACAAAGCAGGCAATTTTTCTCAGGGTATTGGTTATTTTTTAGGTATTGGCATACTTCGTGACGATTCTGGAAATGATCAGTATGATGGCTCAAGATATTGCCAAGGCACATCAGCGCATATGGCTTGTGGCGTGCTTATGGATTTTTTCGGAAATGATTTATATTCAGGTAAAATTGCAGCCAATCAAGGTGCTGCATGGGACTTATCTATTGCGTATTTACTTGATTATCAAGGAAACGATCAGTATCAGGGAACAGATTTAAGTTTAGGAAGCGCAGCACAAAACGGTTTTGGCGTATTCGTTGATTCTGATGGTAAGGATTATTATTCTGTTTATCCAGATCAGGGATTAGGTGTTAGTGGTAAATATGAATATGAAGGGGGTAGAGGGGCGGGAAATTTTGCAGTTTTTATGGATTTAGGAGGCAAATCGGATCAGTATTCGGTTGTAGATTGTCAGAATAATCAACAAAAACAAACAGATAATATGGGGATATTTATTGATGAGTGACTTAACTTGTACGCATCAGGTATTAGATGAATTGTTAGATTTATTAAAATTAGAAGCTATTGAAGAAAATATTTTTCGAGGTAAGAGTCAGGATTTAGGCTTTGGTAATATTTTTGGCGGGCAGGTTTTAGGCCAAGCATTGTCCGCAGCTTGCCAGACAGCGCCCATAGACCGTTCAGTACATAGTTTACATGGTTATTTTATGCGTCCCGGAGATCCTAAACGGCCTATTGTCTATCAGGTAGATTGTATCCGTGATGGAAAAAGTTTTACGACTCGACGGGTTATGGCTATTCAAAAAGGTCATGCTATTTTTTCGATGGAAGCTTCTTTTCAGGTTCAAGAAAGTGGATTTGAACATCAGGCATCACCGCCAGAAGTTCCCGGTCCAGAAAATTTTGCGTCTGAGTTAGAAAGGGCGCGTCAATTTTCTCATAAAATTCCAAGTTCAATAAGAGCTAAATTAACATGTGATCGTCCCATAGAAATAAGACCTGTTAATCCGATAAATCCATTTAAGCCTGAAAAATTACCACCAGTACGATATTCATGGTTTAAAGCTGTTGATAAACTTCCGGATGATATTTCACTTCATCGTTACTTATTAGCATATGCTTCTGATTTTGGTCTTGTCGCTACGTCACTTTATCCGCATGGCCACACATTTTGGGAGCCTCAAATGCAGGTGGCAAGTTTAGATCATGCCATGTGGTTTTACCGAGAATTTCGTATGGATGATTGGCTTCTTTATAAAATGGAAAGTCCTTGTGCTGGAAACGCTAGAGGGTTAAATCATGGTTATATTTATACTCGGGAAGGTCAATTAGTTGCATTGACCGCGCAGGAAGGTTTAATACGTTATAAACGTGATTAGAAAATTTACAGAAGAGCTATAGTTTTGCATTTTTTGTCATTCCCATAAAAGTGGGAATCCAGAATGCTTGATTTTACTGGATTCCCGCTTTCGCGGGAATGACGATCGTTATTTTTGTATAATAAGTCATTTCAATAGGTCAGGGTCTCTTGAATTTCATGGAATAATTCCTCCTTTAAAGAGTTGATGATAAGCTTTCTCCTTTCAACTCTAAACAAGATTGAACATAAATTCAAGAACTGTTATCTGAAATATGAAGCTTGCCCAAATTGGGTTAATTAATTATCTAGGGTGGTATTTAGTATGTAATTCTTTTAAATGAGATTTGGATAGATGGGTATAAATTTGCGTTGTAGAAATATCAACATGGCCTAACATAATTTGAACAGAGCGAATATCTGCTCCGCCTTCCAATAAATGAGTTGCAAAAGAATGACGTAAGGTATGGGGTTTTATATTTTTGGTAATTCCGGATTTTTGTGCATATGCTTTAAGAAGCTTCCAAAAAGATTGTCTGGTCATCGGTTTACCCGCTCTTGCAACAAATAGATAATCACTGGTTTGAGTTTTTAAAAGTCTAGGTCTTGATGACTTTAAATAGGTTTGAATTTTTTCTTTTGCAATATCTCCAAAAGGAACCAATCGTTCACTGTCTCCTTTACCTAATACACGAACAAATCCTGCTTCAAGCTGAATATGATGCAAACCAATATTGATTAGTTCAGACACTCTTAGGCCTGCTGAATAGCCAAGTTCAATCATAGCTGCATCCCGTAACCCTTTTGTTGTGGTTACGTTTGGCATGAGAAGTAATGATCTCATTTCCTGAACAGACAAGGTATCAGGTAATTTTAAGCCAATCTTAGGTAAATCAATATATTTGGATGGGTCTTTTTCAATGATGTTTTCTATTGTAAGATATTTAAAAAATCCTCTAAGGGTAACCAAGTGTCGTGCACGGGAACGCGGTGTCATACCTTCATGTTCAAGTTCAGCCAAATACTGTTGAATGGCCTCGGTTTGATTCGATTCAAAAAAGCGGATTGTATGCTTATCTAAAAAGGCAAGGTATTGATTCAAATCACTACGGTATGACTCAATGGTTTGTTGAGAAAGACCTTTTTCCATTAATGCATAATCCAGATATATCTGTACTAGTTTATGGATATCTCTATGTGTATTATGGTGATCTATTTTTTTTGGCACATTATTATTCCGTGGAATCCTTTAATCCGTATAATCTGTGATTCAGACAAATAAAATTGTCTCAATTCATAACATCACAGTTGAATGGATTCAACTGTATTTTCGATTTTTTGATTCTTGATTCCATGATTCTTGACTTACCTGATATTCTATATTAGGGAATCTACAGTAGAAGTTAATCACTTTTTTTAAAAAAATTCTCAAATTCTTTTCTTATACAAGGAGTTATCTTCATGGAAATTACAAAAATTTGGAATTCTATTCGTGCACAATTCAACAAATTGGCAAATTATTTTTGGACAATGGACCCCATCGCGCAAATGCAGTTAGAATATGACCGTTCGGTTGCTCAATTAAAAGAAGGCCGTGAGGGTTTAGAACAATACAGGGGACTTGTTGAACGCGTAACTCGTCAGGTTAAATCAATCGAAAAAAGAGAACAAATGCTTGTTGTCAAGATTAAGACTTATCTGCAGATGGGAGATCGAAAAATGGCAGGACAGCTTGCAATTCAACTTGAAGAAACCAAGAGAGACCTTGAAGAAAATAAAGAACAATTAACGATGCATGAACAAGCCTATGAGAATAACTTAGAAAAAATTAAGTATGCATCCAAAAATCTTGGCAAAATTCGAGAAAAAATCAAAAAATATGAATCAGAATTAAAAATGTCTCAGGCTGAAGCTGAAATTGCCCGTTTAAGTCAATCGTTTAATTTTAATATCACTACTGATTTCGGTGAAATTGAACAGGTGATTCAGGAAAAAATCGATTCGAATCGCGGCAAAACAAGGGTTGCAGTTGATTTGTCTGAAGAAGGTTTGTCAACTATACGGTCTGAAAAAGCGTTAGAAGAAACTGTTGCAGAAGATTTGCTCCTTCGTTTTGAATCTGAAATGGGATTAGGCCAAAAAAAAATCGAGGAGCCCTCTTTATTGACTGAAAAAACAACTCTATAGTTTCTTAACTTCATTAATACACGAGTGTTTTGGAGATATAATCATGACTGGTAAGCCTAAACCTGCATTTTGGTTAACGTTATTTTTAACTGTCATCGGGTTGGTAACTTTTTCTTTATATCGGGCTGAAATGTTACCAATTGGAAAGAAAAATCAACCCACTGGTCCAAAAAGCAGTGAATCTATTCCAAACAAAGAAGCGTTAACGATAACCTGTTATTCTTCAAGTGCCAAAAAAAACTGGATAGATGAAATGATCAAAGATTTTCATGCTGCGAATTATTCAGTAGGTGATAAACGGATTCGTGTAAAGGTCTTCCATGTAAATTCAGGTGATAGTTTAGATGATCTTAAAGCTGCAAAGATTCAACCCGATATGTGGTCTCCGGGAGATGAATCATGGCTGCAACTTGGCTTGGCTTATTTTCGTGACGTCAAACAACACACTTTGTTTCAAGAATTTAAGCCGCTGCTGAATATTCCTTTAGTGATTGCAATGTGGGAACCTATGGCAAAAGCACTGGGGTATCCAAAACCCATTGGATGGAAAGATATAGCAAAATTAGCTACTCAGAAAGGCGGCTGGGCAGCGCTTGGACACCCAGAATGGAATGAATTTCGCTGGGGACATGCGCATCCAGATGCCAATTCTGGTTTTCTCACGATTGTTTCAGAAGTTTATGCCATTTTAGGTAAGACACAAGGGATTACGACTGATGATCTGAAATTACCTGAAGTGGTTTCTTTTTTAAAAGAATTTGAGGAATCTGTCGAGCATTATGGTTTATCCAATACATGGCTTGATGATCTAATGCGTTTCAAAGGTCCGGCATACTTATCTTGTGCGGTTCAATATGAAAATACCATTATTGAATCCAATCAAAAGTACAAAAACAAACCGTTTCAAATGGTTGCAATTTATCCGACAGAAGGTAATTTTTGGACAAGACATCCAATTGCGATTTTGGATGGGGATTGGATGACGCCTGAAAAAAAAGAAGCGAGCCAGCAATTCATATCCTTTCTATTAAATAAAGAATCTCAATCCAGAGCTATGAAAATGGGGTTAAGACCCATATCATCGGATATTCCATTAGAAAGCCCTTTTGATATAATTCATGGTGTACAACTTGACGTTTCATCTGATAAAGCATTCCAAGTACCCGATGAAGCTGTACTGAAACGGATTCGTGACTTATGGGAAGAGGTAAAAATTCCGGCAACACTGATGATGGTTATTGACCGTTCTGGTAGTATGGCTGGGGAACCCATTGATTCCGCAAAAATAGGTGCAATTCAATTCATTCATGCAATGAAACCAAGAGATGAACTGAAAGTTGTAGTATTTAATAATCAGGTTACAGCGCTTTCACCACGATGTTTGATTCAGCAATGCGGAGAATCTGTGATCGGTTTACTACAAGGTGTTTTTGCTGATGCTGGCACAGCTTTGTACGATTCGATAGCTCAAAATTATCAGGAATTAGTTGATTTACAAAAACAAAATCCAAAGCGACGCTATAGTATGCTAGTGCTTTCAGATGGTAAAGATACTGCCAGTCAACTTAGCCGAAATGATTTTTTGGATACATTACCTAAAAGTGAAAATTATAATGTACCCAAAATATATACTATTGCGTATGGTTCAGAAGCTGATAAAGATTTATTAGCCGAAGTAGCAAATAGAACGAATGCCCGATTATTTCAAAGTTCTCCTGAAGCTATTTCGAAAACATATAAGGAATTAAGCGCAAATTTTTAACAGCATATTATGGTTACATTATGGTATCTGAAAACCGAAATTTCTGGTATTATTGTTGGAAAGCATTTCTTTTTCATTGGAATTTATTAGTATTTTTTACTGGAATTTCAATTGCAATACTTGTCGGTTATCCTGATATTATCATACCATTAGTACTTGCAGCCGAGAGTATATATCTGGCAGGATTGGCAAGTCATCCGCGTTTTCAGGCAGCAATTGCTGCGAGCATAACTTCTCAGCAAAACATCATTGGCCAATCGTCTTCTGACAACAGGCAAGAAATAATGCTTTTATCCCTAAACCCTAGTGATCAAAACCGATTTGAACGTTTAAAACAGCGATGTATTGAGCTGAGAGAAATTTCAGATCGAATCAATCAGGATGGGGATAGAGAGCTTTCTGGCATTAAAGATATTCAAACAAAAAGCATGAATCAGCTATTATGGATATACCTAAAATTATTATATACGAAAAATGCCTTAGACGTATTTTTTAAAGGCACGCAAAAAGAAGAAATTGAAAAAAGTATTGCTCATGTAAAAAAACGCATTGAGGCATTGAAAAAAGATGCAAAACAAGACCTCGTAAAAACAAAATATCGGGACTCACTCGAAGATACCTTAAAAACATTAGAAATGAGATGGGAGAATTTTCAAACTGCTTTTGAAAATTATGAGTTTATCGGCTTAGAACTTGAACGTTTGGATAGTAAAATTGCGAGCATTGCTGAAATGGGAATAAACCGGCAAGACCCTGATTTTATTACTAGCGAGATTGATGTTGTGGCTCATTCCAGTCATGAAGCTGAGAAGGCAATAAGTGAGCTGAGTTTTTTAAGGGATTTTTCTGTGGAAGAAGAGAAACAAGTCTCAGTATTTTTATAATCAGCATATTACCTGTTAAGTATTTTAACCTTGTTTTCCTGTGCCTACCTTAATCGTGCCACCAAGTCCAACGCATCTTGTTTATTCACAATTTCACCATTATCCTGAGCTTCCTGAACCTCATTTAACATTTTCCCTATGTGTGGTCCCGGTGACATTCCTAAGGATATCAAGTCATTGCCTGTAATCAGTAAAGGGCGCTTTAAAATATTCTCAATATACATGTAGTAATGCAATATTTCCTGACGGCACCATGTTATTTTGGACTGATCTTGAGTCATACTTTGAGCCATACTGAGTAAAATAACTGGAACAGCATCTGCTTTGAGTTTACGAAATAAGCGCATCCGATCTTTTTCATTGGGATTGAATGAGCTTAACCCATGAACATCTTGTTGATATGCGAGTAGCTTAAGTAAAAACTCGCGTTCAACACAGGACATCTTCAATCGCATGCTCAACTCTTCAATCCATTGTTTTTGAATGGAATTTGAGCCAGATAAAGGAACAGATTGTGAAGGAATGGGCAGTTCTTGATATTTTCCAAGCAGCAATGCCGCAAGTTTTACCATCGCTAATCTGTTGTGTGAACTCAGATTGAGTTGTATCACTTGATAAAACTCCGGCCAAAATTCATGAAGATGAGTTAACAGGTATTCGATATGTTGAAACCTGAAGATATCATGATCATCAATGTATCGAGTTACGTTTGAATCTGCTTTTTCGTTGAATATTAAGTCAAGCAGCCCCAATTCATTCATTGAGGTCATGCTATTTAAACTGCTAATTGCGTTCAGGGTATGAAGCAGTTCAGCATAAATCCGTTCAAAGGATACTTGTTTAAGCAACAGGGTTTGAGAAGAAATGATTGATAGCGTATCTGGATCAATTCTTAATGAATACGTTGTCGCAAATCGGAATGCTCGCAACATCCGAAGTGGATCAGATTCAAAACATTTCGGATAGGTCATTCGAATGAGCCTATTTTGTAAATCCGTTTGGCCATCTACTGGATCAATAATTTTTTCCAGAATTATATCATTGCTGTTGTTGATTTCTATCTGAATTGCAATTGCATTGATGGTAAAATCGCGAACCGATAAATCCTCAATAATTGTTTGACCTCGAAACGGCACTACATCAATATAATTCTCTGGATTCTGTTTATCCACAACACGATAGCAAGGCTCATCCTTTTTTTTTTCAAGACAAATGAACGCAGCTTTGTGTATTTTAGCAATCTTCTTTGCGAATTGACGCGCATTGAAACAAACCAGATCAATATCTTTTGGCTCACGGCCAATCAGTAAATCGCGAACAGTTCCGCCAACAAGATAGACCTTATCATCAGCTTGAAGAGCAGAGCCGATCCATGTCTTCAGCCGATTCATAAATACAGATTGTTCTACATGAAACGTTGTCATTGAAATTGAACTCATTCCCCATCTTTCCTTTTTTTTGTTACATACAAAATAATCGCATTCCTATACAGGTAATGGTATAAAATCAACCGAAAATGTTAGAAAAAGAACCTCAATATTGTTCTTGCACTTCGATAAAAACGATACTACGAATATAAGAAAAATTCAGACCAAACAATGAAAGGATACGTTAGATACATGACATCTTTCAAAAAAATAACCTTAAATACAAGGCTATTAATAGGCTTAGGTATCATTCTCAGTTTATGGATAATTGTGGGTATTACTGCCTCTTATTTAATAAAAGACATGCACATACACCCATCCACGGTTTGCCCCATCCTGTCTCAAATTGATGAAAGTGAAAAAGATACTTTTTTGTCTAACGTAAAAACGGCTCAATTTAAAGCAGTCATATTCATATATATGGTTATAATGATTATGGGAATAATTGGTTTAATATTTATCATTCTCATTAGTCGTTTTGTAAAAATTCCGCTGTATAAAATTATTGATTATGCCAATCGGGTTTCTAAAGGTGATTTATCCTGCCGTATTGAAGGGAGTTTAGATGCTGAATTTGGAGAATTACAACAAGCGATAGAAACAATGGTGCTTACGATTCAGGAAACCAACTATCGTTACAAAACGTTATACAATTATGCTAATGATGGCATATATATCATTGATTTTAATGGAAATATCGTGGATGTCAATCTAATAGGTTGTAATGAATTAGGATACTCAAGAGAAGAATTATTACACATGAATATTATGGATATCATTAGTTCATACTATTCTTCTACGCACTTTGAAAGAATCGAACAATTGCGTCAAGAAAGGCATTTGATTTTTGAGACAGCTAATGTCCGCAAAGATGGATCAACGATTCCGATTGAAATGAACGCTCGCGTTATCCAATATCAAGATCAGGAAGCAATAATGGGTATTGCCAGAAATATTTCTAAACGAAGGCAAGCAGAAAATAAGCTCCTTTTGCAAAGTATTATTGTTGAGAATATGGCTGAAGGTGTAAACGTAATTCGGCTTGAGGATAATAAAATTGTTTATGTGAATAAACAGCTTGAAGCTATGTTTGGCTATAATTCAGGTGAATTAATCGGTCAGCATGTTTGTATTTTGAATGCCCAGAACGGTGCTTCTCCAGATGAAATTGCAAATCGGATTATTCGCCAATTGACAATTTCAGGAAACTGGAAAGGAGATATTTACAATATTAAAAAAGATGGCACCCGATTTTATTGCAAAGCGAGTGTTTCGAGGTTTGATCATCCAGAATATGGCAAGGTATGGATTTCTGTACATGAAGATGTAACTGAACAAAGAAAAATACAGGATGCCTTGAGTCAAAGTGAAAAAAATTTCAGATTACTTTATGAACAGGCACTTGAAGGAATTCTGTTGCTCAATGAAGAGGGAAAAATTACAGATATCAATCCAGCGGGTATCAAAAAACTGGGATATTCTTTAGAAGAGACTCGGAATATGCACTATTCAGAAATTATTGATCCTGATAGTCTTCGTCAACATCCTTTGAACATCGATTCGATTCTTGAGGGAGAAACGATGTATATTGAACGTAACTATTTAACAAAAGATAAAAAAATGATTCCCGTATCTGTCAGTGCGAACCGAATTGGAAACCTTGGAATTAAAATTGTGTTTCAGGATATTACGTCTATTATACATGCAAAAGAGGAAGCAGAAAAAGCGAATCAGGTCAAAAGCGAGTTTATTGCCAATATGAGCCATGAGATACGAACGCCCATGAATGCGATATTGGGCTATGCAAATTTGCTTAGCAGGCAGGCCCCACTTGATTCGCAACAAAAAAAATATCTTGAAATCATTAGTGAGAGCGGCAACAATCTCCTATTATTGATTAATGATATTTTGGATTTATCAAAAATTGAAGCCGGTAAAATGGATATTATCTATAGCCCGGTATCACCAACACAAATGCTTGAAGAAATTAAAAGCGTATTTCAGGTGAAAACTCAGGAAAAAGAAATTGACTGGATCATCGATATTGACGTAACTGTTCCGGTTTGTGTCTTTTTGGATGAGATTCGCTTAAGGCAAATACTATTTAATATTGTAGGCAATGCTGTAAAATTTACACATCAAGGATACATCAAACTCTCTGTAACTTCAAAAGCATTGAATCATAATCCAGATCAAATTAATTTAATATTTACAGTGCAAGATACAGGTGTTGGGATTTCAGATGATTTTTTAAAATCACTTTTTAAGCCGTTTGAACGGCAGCGAAGGTTAGGAAATGGATACAGCGGTACTGGGCTTGGACTGGCCATTGCAAAACGACTTGTGGAAATAATGCATGGAAAAATTTCTGTTAAGAGTATGATAGATCAAGGATCACTATTTACAATTGAATTTGATGATCTCCAATGCTCTAGGGTTCAACCCAAAACAAGTGTCCCCAATAGTGATGAGAGTGAGTCCCTTGATTTTAAAGGCGCAAGGATTTTACTGGTTGAAGATAATGTGTTCAATAAAGAATTAATCACCTTGATTTTGCAAAACAAAAATTTAGAACTTATTGAAGCCTCCAATGGAGAAGAAGCTATAGAAAGCGCATGTGATATTCAACCCGATTTGATTTTAATGGATATGAAAATGGCTGTGTTAGATGGTTATCAAGCTACAGCCATTCTTAAATCTGATTCTGACACAAAACATATACCCATTATTGCCATAACTGCTGATGTTATGATTGAAGCGCAGGATCGGATGAAACAATCTGGCTGTGATGGGATTATTACAAAACCTGTTTCTGTACCTCTGTTGCTTGCTGAGTTAAAAAAATACTTACCGTATGAACGAAAAGAAAATACGCTGGTTGAACATGCAGAGTTGCAACCTTCGAATGATATTTCAGGTCTGTCTCATTCAGATATCACTGAAATGATCACTTGTTTATCTACTGAAATTATGCAAGATTGGAAATCAATTTCAGATGTTATGATTATCGATCAATGGATCGAATTCGGAACAACATTGTCAACATTGGGAAAAAAATTCAATGCAGTCTCGATTATTCACTATGGACAAAAAATTATTCATGATGCACAAGAACTCAATATTGTAGAATTGAAGCGTGTCATGGCAAACTATCCGAAATGGGTTGATACCTTAAAAAAGGCGGGAGAAATCTATGGAGCAGAATTCACAGATAAATAACAGACAAGCAATGATTTTGCTCGTGGATGATATTCCTGAAAACATTCAGGTATTGGGTAAAATTTTACAAAATACTGGCTATTCTATTGCTATTGCCACAAATGCGAAAGAAACGTTTGAGTTACTTGAACGAGAACTACCGGATTTGATTTTATTGGATGTTATGCTGCCAGACTTAGACGGGTTTGAAATTTGTAAAAAAATAAAGGAAAATGAACTCATTAAGGATATTCCAATTATTTTCCTTACAGCTAAAACTGAATTGGAGGACAAAATCTACGGATTTGAGGTTGGCGCAGTGGACTATATCACCAAGCCTTTTAAGGATATTGAAGTCATTTCAAGAGTGCGCACCCATGTTCAATTAAAACAATCCAAAGACATGATTAAACTATACAGTGAAAATCTGGAAAAAACCAATGCAACCAAAGATAAACTTTTTTCAATTATTGCCCATGATTTGAGAAGCCCAATGAATCATCTGTTTCAAATCATCGATCTGATCAGATATCGTACGCTAAACAAAGACAAAGAAGACTATTATTTAAAGCAATGCGAAACAAGTATTAAACATACAATGGTGTTGTTGGATAATCTGCTTAATTGGGCAAAAAGCCAGCAAAACCAAATGGTATATACTCCCCAGCCCATTGATATTGTAAAGATTGTCTATGATTCCATTGCTCAATTATCTGATATGGCAAATGATAAAACCATTTCATTAAAGTCTGACCTTAAGACTTCGATACTCGCTTATGCAGACCCCAATATGATCATTACAGTCATGAGAAATCTTATTCAAAATGCCATTAAGTTTACCCATACATCAGGAACGATAACCATTTCTGCAAATAAACGAGATACCGATATTGAGATCAGTGTTGCAGACACTGGCATAGGTATGAGTCAGGAATGTATAAATAATCTGTTTAAAATTAACATGGACAGACGTTTCATCAAACAAGGCACAGAAAATGAGAAAGGTACAGGCATTGGATTGCTTTTGTGTAAAGAATTTGTTGAAAAAAACAACGGAAGTATTTGGGTAGAAAGTCAAGAAGGTAAAGGAAGCACGTTTAGATTTACAATTCCAAAGTACACATCAATGTAAATAAAGTAGGGCAGTCCATGTGCGCCTGCCCTTTTGCGCTTTTATTTATAATCAAACGACAAACGACAAAATTGGGGAGAGTGCGTTTAGTCCTAAATAATTTGTTTCTGATTATCAAATCTTATTTCAATTCCTGATTTTTGAATTTCATGTGCTAAAGGATTCATAGTTGTAAAATCTGACTCATCAATCGGATGTGGTTCAATTCTTAAATCAATATCTCGTCTTAATCTCATTAATTGCATTTGAACTGTAAAAAAATTACTCATATTTCCTATAACTATTGCAATATCAATATCACTGTCATTATTTTCAAGCCCTTTTGCATAAGACCCAAACAAATACACTTTTTTAACTTCCAAATTAACTGGTATTTGTTGAATGTATTTTGTGACTGTTTCTATAATTGATTTTTTAACCATTGTTTTAATTCAAATGTTGCTGGTTCTAACGGATTTTGTGGTGTCTTTGATAAGCCCTGAAAAGGGCGTGACATACCAGCCCAGGGCAGCGCCCTGGGATATTGGTAAGTACATCTTAGCCCTGAAAGGGCGTGACATATGCCTCATTATGTAACGCCCTTTCAGGGCTTATCGCAATACGTTCCTATACCCAGGGCGCGCTGCCCTGGGCTGATATGTATAACCCCTTCGGGGTTTCCGTCGACCACAAAATCCGTGAGAATCAGAAATGTTGCATAGTGGCAAAATTCTGTTCAGCAGAATCTAACCAAAACTGCACGATTTTGTCGATATTTTCGATTTTATCATTCATTAATATTTCTTCTAACTTTGTCATTCAGCTCATTTTCGTGTCATATCTTGATTCTGCTTTCTGCTATCAATTTTTCCATCACACCCTAATCCGTGTTATCTGAGTGATCCTTAACTGAATGAATGGGTCAGAGGTCTAACCTCAACTTTGCCGTTTAAATAAATTTTAACATCTCCAATAGAGACTTCTTTTCGGTGAAAAATCCCCGCAGCAAGAGCGGATTCAGCTTTGGTTTGGCTAAATACATCATAAAAATGTTCAGTGCATCCAGCGCCGCTAGATGCAATAACCGGAATGGATACTGCTGATTTGACAGCCTGAATCAATTCAAGATCAAACCCAAGATTCGTTCCATCACGATCAATACAGTTTAAAAGAATTTCACCTGCACCAAGACGCTCACATAGTTGTGAAAGTGTGATGGCGTCCACAGGTCTGCCTTCGCGACCTCCTTTAATTGTACATTCATACCAGCAATAGTTCTCTCCATTTGGGCCAGCAATTTTTGTTGAAATCACCTGATAAGGAACAGCAGTTGGATCATGCACATATACCCGACGGGGATCAATAGAAATAACCACGGCCTGATTTCCATAAACTTTCGAAATCGTTTCAATTGCACTGTTCCCAGTGGCTTTCTTGGTTTTTAAATACTCTTCAACAATCAGGACAGCATCACTGCCAATTGATACTTTATCCGCGCCTGAACGAAAATATTCAGCCGCAACTTCAAGAGCGCTGTATTTTTTCCCATTTTTATCAATGTAGTCCCGAATACCTCCACCAATAGTTAAAGGAACAAATACATGTTTTGATGTTTGTTTCAGAACATCTAACATAGGCATATCTTCAAGGGGAAAATCCCGAAATCCGGTAATATTTAAAAACGTAATCTCATCAGCACCTTCTTCATAATACCGTTTGGCCAATTCTACAGGTTTACCAAGATTTCGGACTTCACCTTGCTCCCGAACATTATATTGGTCACCTTTAGTGACTACCAAATCGCCTTGATCATTTGAACGGACATCTAAACAGGCAATAATCCGCTTTGACAGATGCGTTTCAGTTAAAGAATGCGCTGGCCATATCTGAGATGTATTGATATTTAAAAAATTCTGCAAAATGCGTAATCCAGCTTTGCCGCTTTTTTCCGGGTGAAATTGCGTTGCTATAATATTACCTCGCTGAATGCTGCTTACAAATTCATATCCATAATCAGTTGTTGTTAAAAAAATTTCTGCATCATCTGGTGCAACATGGTAAGAATGCACAAAGTAAAACTTTTCATCTCCATGAAGACCCGTAAAGATGCGCGAAGGTTGTTTAATTTTAAGTCCATTCCAGCCAATATGTGGAACTGACAAATCCACTGAAAACCGTTTTACTGATCCCTTAAAAAAACCAAGACCCGATATACCGGTGGCTTCTTCACTATATTCAAACAATGCCTGAAGGCCTAAACAAATTCCTAAAAATGGTCGGTTTGCTTTCAAATAGGACAACAATGGGTCAATAAACTGTTTTTCGTGTAAAATCTGCATCATGCTGCCAAAATTACCAACTCCCGGGAATACTAGTTTTTCAGCCGATAAAATATCCTCTTTGTTTTGGACAATTTTTACCTGTTCACCTAAGCATTCAATTGCATTAATCACACTACGAACATTGCCAGCACCATAGTCCAAAAATGAAATCATTGGGGTTATCTCCTGTTTTTATTAACTTACGAATTACTGCTTCAAAAATTAATAAGTAGCAAACAAATTTACAATGCTCAATATTTTTGTTGAACATTGTACATATAGACTTTCAGATAATTCATTTCACAAGGCTAGAGGGAGGAGATAATACATTTTAGTATATCTCCGACCGATAACGCCGTGAAATTATTTATCTGAAAGTCTATAGAGATAAAGAGATAATAATAAGAGAGAAGCACATAAGAGGGTAGGAGCGTATGTTAAAAACGCTCCTACATATTAAAGAATGAAAATATGTTTATTTATTTAGAAACTTCATTTAAGCTGATACTCATCGCCTTAGCTACACCTTCACCATAGGCTGGGTCTGCTTTAAGACAGTTGGCAATATGACGTATCTTAATTTCTTTTGGAGCATCACCCATAGCACGGGCAGTATTTTCAAACAGGAGTTTTTGCTGAACTGCGCTCATCAATCTAAACAATTTACCCGGCTGAGAATAGTAATCTTCATCTTCTCGATGATTCCAGTGATCAGCCGCTCCGTCTAAACTTAATGGCGGTTCTGAAAATTCTGGTTGCTGCTTCCATTCACCATAACTATTCGGTTCATAACCAAGTGTGCTGCCGTAATTTCCGTCAACCCTCATCGATCCATCTCTGTGATAGCTATGAACCGGACATTTTGCTCTATTTACCGGAATCAGGTGATGATTCACACCGAGTCTGTAACGTTGAGCATCTCCGTAAGAAAATAAACGGCCTTGCAGCATTTTATCAGGTGAAAAACCAATGCCGGGTACTACATTTGCTGGATTAAATGCAGATTGTTCAACTTCTGCAAAATAGTTTTCTGGATTACGATTTAGTTCAAGCACGCCTAGTTCAATCAATGGATACTCTTTGTGAAACCATACTTTGGTGAGATCAAATGGGTTATATGGACATGTTGCCGCTTCTTTTTCCGGCATAACCTGAATAAACATTGTCCACCTCGGGAAGTCGCCTTTTTCAATGCTCTGATACAAATCGCGTTGATGGCTTTCTCTACACTTACCTATGATAGCTTCTGCTTCTTCATCCGTGAGGTTTTTAATTCCCTGCTGTGTTCTGAGGTGAAATTTAACCCAATAACGTTCATTTTTTGCATTGATCAAGCTAAATGTATGGCTTCCAAAACCGTGCATATGACGGTATGTGGCTGGAATACCCCGATCGCTCATGACAACCGTGACCTGATGTAATGCTTCAGGTAAGGATGTCCAGAAATCCCAGTTATTTTTTGCGCTCCGCAAATTAGTTCGGGGATCACGTTTTACTGCATGATTGAGATCAGGAAATTTAAGGGGATCACGCAGAAAAAATACAGGCGTATTATTCCCAACTAAATCCCAATTGCCTTCTTCTGTGTAAAACTTAATTGCAAAACCTCGAATGTCGCGCTCAGCGTCTGCTGCTCCACGCTCACCTGCAACAGTAGAGAAGCGAATAAACAGGTCTGTTTTTTTGCCTAGTTGTGAAAAAATATTTGCTTTAGTATAGCGGGTGATGTCGTGAGTGACGGTAAAAGTTCCGTATGCTCCTGAGCCTTTAGCGTGCATACGTCTTTCAGGAATAACCTCACGGTCGAAATGAGCAAGTTTTTCCAAAAACCAAACATCCTGAAGCAGCATTGGACCGCGTTTACCTGCAGTAAGTACATTCTGGTTGTCAGAAACCGGTGCTCCTACAGTGGTTGTCAATTTTTTTTCGTCTTTCATGTGTTCTCCTTTCTGATTTTAATTTTTAACAATGGTGCAATAACTATATATTAATCCATGTTCTCATATTCTGTTTGACACTTGCGACAAATCCCTTCAAGATGAACAATTTTTTTTAGAATCTTGAACTCTTGAGATACCTGTGGTGGAACTAATAGCTGATCGTAATTCGCATCATATACATCATGAATCATCCCACATTGAACACAATGTACATGATGATGATTATCCATATTACCTTCAAACCGCTTTGAATTACCTAAGCCTTCTGCCATTGTTGCCACACCAATTGTACAAAATGTTTCTAAGGTTCGATGGACAGTATCAAGGGATATCGTTGGAAATTTTTGTGTAATAGAGCTGTAAATCCTTTCAGCCGTAGGATGTTCAGTGCTATTGATCAACTCCTCGTAAATCAGCAATCTTTGCGGTGTTAATTTAATCCCCTTTGTCTGACATTTTTCTTTAAACAGTTCTATTTTTCGTTCTTTGTTCATCATATAATTTTATTTCTTTTTTATGTTAGATTCTTAAATAAGAATAATTCTTATTTAAGTCAAGATTTTTTTAAAAAATTTCCTAAATCGATTGGAAATTTTACTTGACTTCTTAACCTAGTCGATATAAAAAAATTTCGATTTTGATGTTTCCCCAGTAGCTCAGCAGGCAGAGCAAGTGGCTGTTAACCACTGGGTCCGCGGTTCGAATCCGTGCTGGGGAGTTTAAAAAAACAAAAAGGTCATTTCCTATGTGGAAATGACCTTTTTGTTTTTTTATTGGCCTTTATCATGGTTTCGGCCACAATGTAAGGACGAAGCTTGTCATCGCCCTTTTGAAGGGCGAACACAAGCTTCGCCCCTACAATTTTGTCACGGCAACGATAATGTCCGGCCGAAACAATGATCAATGCCTTTTTATTTCTCATTTATCTGAATCACGAGCCAATCCCTGTCAACTGAGTCCTCCGTTTACTCTGTGATCCTTATTCAATATTAACCTGATATTTTTTTTGAAGCTCATCAACTAACGTCTTACGTTCAGATAAAAAAGTATTCATTTCTTTGATAATTTCTGGATGTTTTATTGTAGAACAAAAATAAGCGCCTTTAGTATGAGGAAGGTTGGCATTAAATACAAGGATTCCCGGTTTTTTTAATACTTCATTAATCTGATAGTTAGCGACTGCAACATTAACATAAGCTCCGTCAATTCGTTTTATAATGACTTGTTGGAGCAAGCCTGTAAATGTGTTATTTTCACTCAGTTTAATTTTTTGAGAATTTATCAAATCTAAATAATCCCATGCGGTAAAGCCCATCATTGTTCCAAGATTGTTTAATTTGTCTAACCCGTTTCCTTTATTTTCTGGTAGAACCATAACGCCATCAATGTAGTCAGCTACTGCATTACTATACTGAATTGATTTTTCTTTTTTTAAGTCTTGTTGCCAGTAAGGACTGTCAGGATACTTGAAATCAATATCACCATTTAAAAATTCCTTATATAATCGCTTTACAGGCAAACTTTTAAACTGAATTGTATATCCTTTAGATTTTGCAAATTCATCAAAGAATTCTCGAGCATAACCTTTGTAAACGCCGCCGTTACTTGTATAATGAGGATAATACTCCAACTCCTCAACTCCAATAGTCAATTGTTTGGTCTCAGAAAAGCAGATAGTTGTAACGCATACCATACAACACGTTAAAATAAATGACTTTAATTTTACATCCATGTCTTTTCTCCTAAATCTTCGTTTAATTGTGAGGCAACTGATTTTATCTTTTTCGAATTGCATTGGCATGAGCTGAAAAACCTTCATATTCAGCAAATTCTCTGGCAATATCTTTTAATTGATCATAGCCTTCTTTGCTCATATACCCAATAGAGGATCGCTTAAGAAAATCATGTACTGTTACACATGAATATGTTTTGGCAAATCCACCTGTAGGCAATATTGCATTGACCCCTAAACAAAAATTTCCCATAGTGATTGGCGTATAAGGCCCTAATAGTATCTCACCAGCATGTTTAAGTTTAGGTAAAACGAATAATGGGTCTTTAACCAATACCTCTAAATGCTCGGGAGCAAAATCATTCACAAACTGAATGGACATATCTAAATCCTGAGTAATGACGATTCCACCGTAATTCGAAAAGACCGTTTGGCAATACTTTTTTCGTTCATCAGGTAATTCCTCAATAATTTCAGGCAATTTTGATATCACACCAGATGCAACACTTTGTGAATGCGTTACAAGAAGTGCAGTTGAATCTGGACCATGTTCAGCTTCAATTAATAAATCCAGAGATGCAATATGAGGATCTGTCGTTTCATCACACAAAATAATTGATTCACTTGGACCAGCAGGAATACCCACGTCGATTTTCCCATACAAAAGTCGTTTTGCAGCAGAAACATAAGCATTACCCGGACCAATAACTTTGTTTACTTTGGGTACTGTATAAGTACCATATGCCATTGCGGCAATTGCCTGAGCACCGCCCACTTTATAAATATGCTTGATACCACATATTTCTGCAGCATATAAGGATGCATCATCAACACTACCCTCTGGCGTTGGTGGAGTACACACAATGATTTGTCCAACCTTTGCGATGACTGCTGGAATGCATAGCATAAGCATTACAGAAGGAAAACATCCCTTACCTCTAGGTACATAAATCCCTACAGAATGAATTGGTGTAATTTTTTCACCAGCCATAATGCCTTTGTCAATTTCTTTGAACCACATTTCTTGAGGCATTTGTGCTTGATGAAACAGTTTTATGTTGGCTGCAGATCGTTCAATAACATATTTGATACTCGGTTCTAAGCGGTTTCTTGCTCGGGTAAATTCATCTTCACTCACTTTTAATTCTGTTTTGTCTAAACTAACATTCTCTAATTTTTGACTATATTCAATTAATGCGACATCGCCTTTTTCACGAACATCCTGAATAATCGGCAACACAACCTGCTGAAATTTTTCAATATCAATTTCTGATCGTTTAAGTATTCTGGCTTTTTCTGCTTTGGTAAGTGCATTCAAATCATACACATTGATTTTCATATTCAATTCCTTCTTTATTATTCCAAAATTTGTGTTATATACGGACAATAGTTTTCTTTATGATATCTATTAACCCTGTCAAGTTTTTTTTCATCACTCATAGGTAAAACGTATATGGAAAATATTAGTGAAGCCATTCAAAAAATATTAATATTTTTAAATGAAAATCGAGGCTTTGAGTTTTCAGGATATCGAGAGTCAATGCTTCAACGACGAATCA
>PDZT01000258.1 GCA_002753105.1 Deltaproteobacteria bacterium YD0425bin50
TGTTGATGACTGTTCGATTGAAAAACCTCCGTTGCAGGTGCTGGTTTCTTAAGGACATCTTCCCAAGTTTTGGTATCAAATTTATCGATGTATTTTATGCAATAAAGTCTTTCTTGGAAAATATCATCGGGTCTTGGTAAGAATTCATTTTTTTTCCATTTTCTTAAACCATGAACGGCGTTGCCATTTTCACCTCTTCTATCATTTCTTAAAGAGGAAATTGGCGTAGTTTTTCCACATTTAGGGCAGGCAAGACTTCCGTTTTGGATTGTGGCATATTTGGAAGCGTTTTTCATATCTTCTTTGTTTGCATTGGATTTAACAATAATATCAAAGTTTTGTTTTGTCTCATTATATTCTAATTGAGCCACAACTTTATATTTTTGGCTGATAATCCAATTGGGAGAAAGAGGAACTAAGGTTTTGCATTCGGGGCATTTACTCTCATTGCAATAAAGATAATATTTTGCTTTCATCCCTTGTTCGTTGTTTTCCAAACCCCATTTTTCTACTTGTTCACAAACTGCGTCAAAAATGCGTTCTTGGAAATTTTTCAGTTTTTTTATTTCTTTATCGCTTTTATTTAAGATATTCAATCCAGCCCAGGTGAGAAGGCAGGCAAGAGGATTCAAATCAGAAGCAAAAACATCAGCACCCATTCTACCAGCTTCAAAAGGAATAGAGCCACCGCCAGCAAAAGCATCTCCGATTCGAGTTTTTTTTCCGAATTTTCTATCACCAAGTTCTTGAATCAGTTCTTGAAGATTTGTTGCTTTCGTTTCGAGATGTTTATTGATTTCTTTCCAGGAATTTTCAGAAGGCGCAACTTCTTCCGGTCTTAGGCAAAGTGTTAATTTGTCATCATAAGAGCTTTTTCGGAAAATTTTAAGATGGAGTTCATTCTTTTCTTTTTGAGAAAGTCCGCTTTTAAAGGCTGGAACAAATCCATCTTCTTCTTTTTTGAAATATTTCTCCTTTTCATTATCAGGCGTGTTTTCAAAAAGCTGATTTGTTGTCAGGTTTTTATTTTTTCTCAGGATTAACCCTTCGTTATCCATTGTCATAATTTTAAGAAAGATTTCCATATCTTTTTTAGGATTGTCGGTGGTGGGAATTAATAAGCCGAGAATGGTTGCCCGAACAAGGACAAGAGGTTTACGTCCCCACCATTTTCCTAGACCGGTTAAGGTTTGATTACTTCCTGCTTTTCGTTCTTTATAGCTTTCTTTGGAAAGTTTAGAAATTGGGAATTGAGTTTCGATAAAGGATTTATTCAAAGTCATAGATTCTCCATTTTTATTCGTAATTTAGTCTGTCGAAAATGGACATTTGCTTTATTTTTTCATCAACTGGATTATCTGTAAGGGCATAGCGGATGGCAATTCTCCAGCCACGTTTATTGCTGTAGTAGCCAGTGCTGGCGTTTGCCATCGTAAAGAGCCACCAACGTTCTTCGGGAGAGAGACCGAGCCAGTTTTTGAGTGCAGTGTTGATCAAAGCGGGGTCGGAGTCTTCAATCGCCCAGAGCAGCAGAACGAGTTCTTTACCAAGAAGACGTTCGATGACATTTTCTCCGATTTTGAATCTGCCGGTGATGGTATCATTTTTTTGCAGTCTTTGGTTGAATTCTTTTTCAACTACATTTTTAATTGCATCCCATTTTTTTCTATTGAAAATTACTTTTATATTTTTATCAACAAGTTCAGATTTTTGTTCAGGAAGGTCATTATCCCATTTAAAGCGTTCGTAAACAAAAACATTATCTTCTTTTCCTCTTGGTAAAAACAATAGAAAATGATGTTTTGTTTCTTCTGGAATAAAACCGAAACCGATTGTTTTTAGTTTTGCCAAGAGTAACTCCTACTGAGTAATTTTGTTTTTGTATTCATCAACAGTCTGTTTTCGTTTGGAAACGTATTGTTCAAAAAGATTTCCGTCGGGGAAAGAAACATTGTTGAATGTGCCTGTTACTTCATATGATTTATTTGCAAAGAATCTATTAATCAGCAGATTAAGTTCTTCTATTACGTCTTGCATGTTTTCTATTTGAAATTCCCCAAAGGAAAGCATCATAAATCCTTTTCCGTTTCTTTCTTGAATTGTGAAATCAATACCTTGAGCAGATACTTGAAATTGGGCATAATCTTCGAGAATAGAAAAGGTTTCTTTACTGCTGTTAGTTGTTTGAGCATCTCGCAATTTTACCGGTTTGTCTTTTTGAATAGAGAAAGCTTTAATTTTAATTTTGTGTTGAAGAGGTTCTGAAAATACACCTTTTTTTTCATTCACCGCGACAGCCTGGATGATTTTTGTGTCTTCCGTAATTTCAAAAGGTTCAATATATTTTCCGCCATTATTGGAAGGGTTAGAGCCATCTGTTGAATAACGGATTTCAACATCATTTGAAGTAGCTTCGAGTTGTAAATATCTCTTTCCATCTTTATCAAATGTTTTGTATGTTACTGAAACGTTATTTGTCCATTTATACTGTTGACCTGTCTTATTTTTACCTTTGGAATCAACGCATAAGAATGAGACTTTCAGTTCTTTCGTTTTAAAAATGGATAGGTCTTTTACTTGAGAAGAGGCTGTTGTTGCATCATCATCGATTTCGTAATATACCATATCTCCATTAATGGGAATAATTCTCAGTGTAACTTCACCGGTTGATTCATCTCTATGGCTTTCAATGACATTTACAGAGGTTACGGGCGGCGGCGGTTCTTTATCGAGGTAACCGCCTTCTTCAATCCAATCACCGTTTCGGAGACAATATTTTTTCAGGTCTTCCAAAGCATCGGATTTGTGCCATTGCCAGGAGGTTTCTGTTGCAACTCTTTCTAAAATGTGATTCCAGGTCATTCTTTGTTGAGTAAAGATTCGTGTTTCAAATTTTCTTTTTATTTTTGTTGGTTCAATATCGGTAGTAAATTTCATTACTTCAGTCAGGACTTTTTTAATTTGGTTTTCCGCATCGAAGTGATTGCCGACAAACTCCATTTTGAAGTCTTGTTTTTCCAAACCCTCTTTTTTAGGGAAATACAAGGTTATAAAAGCTTCTCTAATATTTGAGAAAAGTTGATTTGAAATTTTGTCATACAAATCTTTAGCCTGAATCAGTTCGCTGTCACCGGCAGCGACATTTTCTTCATTTTCCAATTGTTTAATAATATTTTCAATAGCTTTATAAGATTTTGTGATTTCAATCAGATTATCCATTGCCACACGTTGTCCGGTAAGGAACATGACTCTATTTTTGTAAGAAGTTTCTTCATAGAATTTTTTGATACTTTCCTGCAGCCCAAGATTATCTTTTTTATTATTGGGTTCTGTTAGAATCAATGATACTTTATTCTTTTTGAGATCAATTTCTTCAATTGACGGAAATATATAAAGGTCTTGATAGCAGTCTTTTTCTGAAGGTTTGAATTTATCATAAAGCAAAGTTTTTATATGCAGTTTTGCTTGTTCGTAAGAAAAACCCCGCACTTCATCATTAAGTTTGGCATTTACATTTTGCACTTTTCGGAAATAGAGTCTGTTATCTCTATCAAAGAACAGATACCAGGCACGAAGTTTCAATTCATCCATACTTTTCGTAAGATTAGTAATATTTCTACCGGGTGTGCAAATATAAGCAATAGTCTCATTCATAGTCAAACCAACAATTGATCCGGTGACTTTTGAAAGAGAAGCAATAAAAATTAATTTTGAAAGATCTTGAATGTCTGTTGATTGTGTAGGTTTATCGAGTAGCTCCGCAATAGCTAATCCGTGAGATGCAATGTCGTGACTTATCGCATTCGCAAGTTCAGGTTTTATTTGTTTGATAATTGTGTTCATTTCGCTATCATTTAAATCAATATCGTAAGGATTAATTAAGAAACGGTTATCCGCTAAACCGCCTTCTTTAAATAAACCTTTTACCATTGCTCTGGTTAAACGAATGAAACCACGAGTTTGTTGAAATCCTGCGTTCTCTTTAAATCTTGCAAATAAGTCTCTTGTTGCTGGATGGAAAGGATAAGAAGCTCTGATTCCAGAAGCAATGTTTTCAGGGTTTTCGTCTGTATATCTCATTTCTTTTGCTTCTTTAACAGCTTTTTGATATTCATTAGCTATTTCATCGATTTCTTTTTCTTTGGCAATTTCAGAGAATAATCTGGTACGTAAAATATTATACAAGTCGTCAGTATTGGAAGCAACCGGTTCAATATTAGTTGAGGAGCGGTTAATCTCATTTCCAAGGTCTTCAAAAAGTCCTTTAATCACACTTGAACCCTGGAGATAGGCAGCTTCAAGATCTGAAACTATCAAACAAAGATTGTGCAAATCTGCTTTATTTAGTGCATTAAACAAATTCGATAATGCTGTTGTGGTAATATCTAAGAGAGTACCTGTCCCATAAGATTGCGTTTTACAATAATTCAAGTATGGTGGTAGCTCATCAAGCATAATAAGAGTAGGCTCATCGCTTTTAAGAAGCTCAACCCAGGCGGATTGTCCAGGAGCTTTTAATGGAGAATAGTACGGATTGAATTGGTCTTCCTTACCAATTTGTTTAGCAATTTCACCCCAAATACCGAATTGTAAATCGCTTTCTCTTCCAGTGAAAGCAACCACCTTAATCTTTTTTGTGTAATCTTTATATCTGCCCTTTAAAATTTTGTTTCTATATTCAGGATTTTTTGCTAAAAGTCCTAAAGCAAGCATATTATGAGTTTTACCACCACCCATTGCCTGTGTTAATTTTACTAACCCATTACTTGCTTTTCCCCTAAATCTTTTGAAAGCAGTATCTAAAAGCAATATCATCCCATCAGTAAAAAAAGTTTCACTAAAAAAACGATCTACATCGATTGATTCGTTAATTAAGTTTGATAAATCGAGAGTATCATCTCTTTTTTCCTCATCGAAAATGCTGTCTCTAGTTTTAAGAGCTTGCTTCAATGTCTTCATAAAAAGCCTCCATTGTTCCTTACATATAATCTATATAGTTTAGTTTTTTCGATCAGGCTCTATTTTAGCTAATATAACGCGGAGGTGCAGTGGCTAAGCTGCTTATCCGCCACGCCACCGACTATTTCAAGTAAGCCGCTATCGCGGCAGATTGTGTCTACAAATGCTTTATTCCCTTAAACTTAATAATTAATTTTATTTACTTTTTTTCAAAATTTCTTTTTTTTTAACTTAAATAATCAGCATGACTTTTCGATAACATTACTTAAGAGACAAGTCAATCTTTGTTTAACACTAAACACTAAAACACTAAACAAACAGGAGAAATATTATACAAAAAAACACTTCAAACCAGCTATTATACAGAAATAATTAAAACACTTCAACTTAATGGTAAAAGCGAACTTACCCAGGAAGCTTACGCTCGTGCAGAAAGAATGCTTATTGAGTTTCATAAAAAAGAACCTATAGAAATAAGTGAAGAAGAACTCAAAGCATATTTTCTTCACCTTAGAAATGAAGATAAATGGTCACCTATTACCATAAAAAGCTGCTATTTTACCAATAGCTTTCTTATAATACTCCATCCGACTCTCCAGTCCAATAAGTCCTCCGTTTATGCATCCTGATATTTTGATAAAGCTTTCCTCACTTCCCATTCCCTTATCAGCCAGTTCATTTAATTTTCTGGATTTCCAGAAGTAAGCTGCAGACATAGTTGCATAGCTTGGTTTTTCTAATAATTCAGGATGTAATTCAAGTGGTAGATTCAAAGCTTTTCTTTTTCTCTTTCAACGCTGGTGATGTATTTAGGATTTGTATCCATGTTTTCGGCTAATTGATCTTGTATCAACCCCCTCTTTAATAGAGGCCTCTCAGAA
>PDZT01000259.1 GCA_002753105.1 Deltaproteobacteria bacterium YD0425bin50
GAACGATTGTAGGGGCGAGGCATGCCTCGCCCCTACGGGAATTTACCACTTCTCATTTTGCTCTCAATTGTGAAATTGAATATCTGAAAATCTATAGATTAAAATATAGGAGTATCCATTTTTTTATGATGCCATCTATTCTTGTGACTATAACAACTCTTTTTTTACTCTTACCTTTATATAGTTTGTGTGATGATTTAAAGGATATAAAAAGCGTAAATAGTAAAAGTGCTGATACTGAACTTGACGAAGAATTACGATGGCTTAAGGAGGAATCTTTTATCATAGTTGCATCTCTTACCCCTGAACGTGTTCAAGAAGCTCCCTCTTCAGTTACTGTATTTACGCATGAAGAGATTAAGAGCATGGGGGCAACAACCGTTGATGAGATTTTAAGATTTGTACCCGGTTTTGATATGGCGCGTGAGACATTTGGTGGTTCCATGACAATGAATTATATCCGTGGGCATATGACTTACAACCGAATGCTTTTTTTATTTGATGGCGAGAGATTGAATGATGCATTTAGAGGTGCTGATTGTCTGATCAATCGCAATATTCCAGTCTATAACATAAAAAGAATTGAAATCATCAGAGGCCCCGGTTCAGCTATTTATGGATCCAATGCCTTTTCCGGTGTTGTCAATATTGTCCCCTTTGATGACGTAACAAACGGACTCATTCATGCAGGAGACCTTGGACGAAAAGGCGGCGCTTTAAATTATTCTGGTGAACATAAAAAAGTACGATTTACAGGATTTGTAAATGTATATACCGATCATGGAGATTTTTTCAAAGGGATTACCGATAAATTTAATCACACTGGTAATGTACGTGATCCTCAAAAGGGTTATGACTTGAGTGCCAAGTTAAACTATGAAGACCTCTCCTTAAAATTTCGCTATATTGATCGTTCACTGGATAAGTTCTTGGGAATGGGTGTAATAGGTGAAGGGAGCTATTTTAATAGGTCAGATTTTAGCCAGCTTTTAGTAAGCGGCAATTATAAACACACCCTTTTAGATGATACGATCTCTTTAGATGCCAGCGCAGGATATTCAAGCGAAACAGATGATATGTTAGTATTGCAGTTGCTTTCAGGTACTGCCTTTATCGCTTCGTTGCCATTGCTAACGGTAAAGGAAGATGCATTTGGTGGGATATATGACAAAACGGATAGTATTCACTCTAAACTCGATTTTAGTTGGAAGGCATGGGATTCCAATAGGTTTTCTTGGGGGATATCGTACCAATATATCTGGGTTGCTGACATGAAGATGTATGCATCCCACAATACCCATAATCCTCTTGAATATTACGGCGCTATTAGAACTTTTACAGGAGAACAAAATTGGGCAGATGAAAACGCTACAAGAAATATATTCGCCTTTTACGTTGAAGATCGTCAAGAAATATCAGATTTTTTGATATTTACATTAGGAAGCCGTTTTGATCGGTATAGCGACTTCGGAAGCACTCTAAATCCTCGTTCAGCGATTACCTTTAAGACCTCTCCATCTTCTACCTTAAAATTAATGTACGGAAGTGCGTTTCGTGCTCCAAACTTTGGAGAACTTTATACCAAAAACAATCCCCTACTCATTGGTAACCCTGATTTAAAGCCAGAAAAAATTAACACATACGAACTTGCGTATAACAAGGCTCTATCTGGCGTTGCAACCCTTGAGCTTGTCTATTACTACAACCATCTCAAGGATCTGATCCAATTTGCTCCGCAGACAAATATAACAATACTTTCTCCTTGGATTAATAGTGGTGAGATAAAAACTCAGGGTGTAGAAACAGAGATTAAACTTGACCCCACAAAGAATTTATCCTTACGTGTTACGTATAGCCGTATTTTAGATTCTAAAGAGAACGACACAAAAACAGATGTGGCTCAGTCAATCAATGCCGGTTCATTCGTTACCAATTACTCTATTGGCGATCTAAATCTAAATCTTAGCGCTATCTTTAAAGAAAAGATAAAAGACTCTCCCTATAATGACGGCTGTACGTTCTTAAATTCCAGCATACAGTATAAATTTTTTGATCATTTTGGTCTTGGATTTACCCTGAATAATATTACAAACATTGAATATAAAAATTATTCACCTATCGTAAATATGGAAATTCCGCATAGAGGAAGAACAGTTTATGTCAGCATAGAGTATCAGTAAGACATAAAAAGACCAGATCATAAAATTTGAGAAAAATCAGTTTCTGTTTTTTTTAACAGCGCTTCAACTGTAACTCTCGCCGCCCATTTTAAAAAAATTTTACTATATTTTGCGCCTACGAGATACATTCCTATCATAAAAACCAGATGGGACAGCCCATACAGTAACGGCCCGCCAATAACAATGATGAACGGAGCTTTATAATAAACCGACATAAACCCTAAAACACTTATTGCAGGCCATGAAATAATGTAACTAAAAATAATAGTAAACAGACCAATAAGTATTCGAAGTGTAGGTTTTTGTTTAAACGCACTTAAATCGCTACGTTCTTCAATCGCTGTTTTGACAAATTCTTTTTCAGCAATTTTTTTTACAATAGACTCCAGTGTCATGTTAAAAAAAACCTTTTCTTTCTTGTCATTGAATTGCTTTACCAAACGCATAACCAGCTAAGGATCTATTTCTTGGCTTATACGTTTGATCAGCAATTTCTTTTTGCATGACTTTTTTAAAGAGTTTAAACATCTTAATTTCCTGAGATTCATCTTTATAAAACAAATCCCAAGCAGTGGTATGTAATTCTTCAAGTCTTTCTGGCGACATATGCTTTGGATAATACACTGCTTTTTCTGCTGAATACTCATTCCAGTTAAATGAAAAAATGCGTTGTTGTTCATTCAGTTCATCAAATGCTTTGGTATGAGGAAATGGAGTTAAAATTGTAAATTCTGCTAAATCCAATTCGATTTCCAAAAGAAAATCAATCAGCCGTTTGATATAATCCTCAGTATGATTATCCAATCCCAATAAAATCGTACCTTCAACCCCAATATCATACTCATGATAGCGTTTGATACGCTCTTTGATATAATCAGACGTATCAAAAATCGCCTGATATACATACCATGCGCCAGCATCAGCCGCTTTTTTCAGCACTTCAGGTTTATCTTCAATGGTATGACAACACCATTTTTTTTTCAACGGCGCAATGGCTGTAAACAGATCCAATTCCCATTGCGTATCTTGTGCCAGCGAGTTGTCTAAAATAAATAACCGATTGTTATCAATGCCTGACATTTCTTCAATGACTTTTTCAATGGGTCGGGGGCGAAATTTTCTGCCTCCAAGATAGGCAACCGCACAGGGATAACAGTGAAATCGGCAGCCCCGCGAAGCATGAACCGGGTCAACCATTTGAATGCCTTTATAATTATACATATCTCGTTTTAAAATATCCCGGCGCGCATTCCCAACCAGTTCAATCGGTGGATGATCATCAAAATAATGATATACTTTTTTTAGCTTTCCCTGTTTCAAATCTGAAAATACTTCGTCCATTCTGCCTTCCGCTTCTCCAAGAAATACAGAATCTGCATGATTCATGGTTTCATCAGCATGAAGCATGGTTGCGATGCCTCCAAAAATGACAGGGATTCCCTTATGGCGATATATATCCGCTATTTCCCAGCCTCGCTTGACCTGTACTGTCAACATCATTGAGATGCCAACAAAATCAACTTCATCATCGAAATTGATTGGCTCAAGGTTTTCATCTATAAAGTCAATTTGAACATCTTCAGGTAATGTCGCAGCAAAAACAATTGGCCCATGCGGTGGTAAATGAAACTGTGTCTGTCTTTTGAGTTTGGTCCATTTCGGATAAATTAGTTTAAATTTTATCATGCTACTCTCATTTATTTCTTGAATTTACATATCTATTGGTATTGCTTCAATTAAATTCATATTCAATGTATAACCGAGTAATCCGTATGTTGTTAACACAAGTACATCTGGAATACGAAAGGTTAACTGGTTATATTCAGTTATGGTTTTAAATGACATCGCTTTTACAGAACGGCTTAACCGATGCCGTTTATTATATTCCCGAATTTCCCATAAGTGGTCTTTTTGAATTAAAATATCTATTGGATTGCCTTGGTTACTTGAATAGCGACAGACACATTCCAATGAAGGCAAACAGCCTGTTTCAATGGAAGAGGCATTAGGTTGAAAAAAGATCAATTGAAGATCATGCATCAGTCCGTCTGCAAACCCGGATGCATCAAGAGGTGAAATGGCCCGATGAACTGTCATTTTTTCATGTTCATAGGATGCATTAAACAGCACAAATCCCTCAATGCTCATAATGATCGATTCTAGTTTTTTTTCCTGAGCAGAGAAAATAACGGTTCCATGCATAAACGTTGTTTTTCCAGTTGGCAATTCTGCCTGAATTAAATGTGAAATCTGCCACTTGCCTTGTAGAAATAGTTGGCTACATTGGTGATACATCTCTTTTGAAGCGAAATCATCAAGGTGGGTCAACTGAGGCAGATGATAACAAGCGCTATTTAGGAGTATGAACAGGATTAGAAGAAACAGCCTCATATGCGATATCAGTAAATAGGGATTCTGGTAACACAGAATTGAGTTTTGTGTTGAGATAGTTAATTTTTGTATAAGAATCATTATTTTCAAAAATAGTAACAGAGTCCATGATGCCGTCTTGTTTTGAAAAAGCAAGTTCAATTTTTTCAATAAACAGGGTCATTGCTTTTTCTTTAGGTCGTAAGATCAATTTTCGATCATCAGTAAATTCAGGGATAAATGCACTGCCCTGAACCATCCGTCCATTCATCCATTCAGTCATTTGCTGAATTGCGATTTGAATATTCATTAGATTTGGACTGGTATCTGCAATCCATCCTTTGTCTTTATTGAAAATATAGCGTTTAATAGTTCCGTTATGCATCAATAAGATGCTTTGAATTGGATGTGAATATTCCCATCGTAAGGAATGTGGCTGTTTATAAAAAAAAGTGCCGGTTGCCTGAATGGGTTTTTTAAGAATTTTCATATGCTTTTCCTGCACAAATTCAGCACGAATGGATTGCATGTCTGCAGTTGCTTGTCGAATTTCTTCCCATGAATCGGCATACATTACATGAACAGAACTCATCTGAATTCCAAAAAATATTAGCATACAGCCGATATACGTCATCATGTATTGCATAACATACCTTTACAATTAAGACATGCCGCCATTCACACAAATGGTTTGCCCCGTAATATAAGACGCATCATCAGAACACAAAAACCGAACCACTTTAGCAACTTCTTCAGGCTGTCCGAGTCTTGCCATCGGAATGATTTTTTTTATTTCTGTAACAGGGGCTTCTTTGATCATGTCGGTTTCAATCAATCCGGGAGCAACCACATTCACTCGAATGCCGAGTCTGGCAACTTCAAGCGAAAGCGCTCGGCTAGCAGCAATTAACCCTGCTTTGGCTGCTGAATAATTCGCCTGCCCCCGATTCCCAATAAGACCTGAAATAGAGGAAATGGATACAATAACACCATTTTTTTGTCGTACCATGTTTTCAATTACAGGTTTTGTAACATTGTAAAACCCGTTTAAATTGGTATTAATTACTGAATCCCATTTTTCAGGAGACATCATCACAAAAAGACCATCAGATGCAATACCTGCATTATTGATAAGAACAGAAATGACTGAATGTTTTGCAATCATGTCATGTATAGCCTGTTTGGTTTCCAATCGGTTAGAAATGTCAAATTGAATGATTTCACCATTAGCGCCTGATTCAGTTACATTTTTTAAAGTTTGCAAAGCGCCTTCTTTATCTGATTTATAATTTATAATAATGTAAAATCC
>PDZT01000260.1 GCA_002753105.1 Deltaproteobacteria bacterium YD0425bin50
TCCTTCAGCCGTGATGAATACAGAGATATTCACCTGTTCTGTGGATGGATTCATTTTGCTGTTTGCTATCGGACATTGAAATATCTCACTTACTATGTATCAACGGAAACCACGATGAAGCAGGGTGATGTTTTGGAACAACTGCTTCAAATTGCCCAAAAAGAATTGGGAAAAAATGATCAGGCAACCCGATATCCGATTCTGCAAGCAATCGTCAGGGCGCTTCAAGAAAAAGTATCGGAATTTTTTGATCAGAAAATCTGTCAGGTATTACGCAGAAATCCTAGAGAATTATATTTAAAAATGGATGAGTCAAATCAATGGGATCAATTCTACCATGAAATTTCTGATATTTTAATCATACATTTTGGTCTGGATTCGGATATGACAGATGCTGTCATTCAATTCCAGAAATCTATTTTACCTTCTCGTTTTAACTCGTTTTCTACAATTGAGTCTGACTATGATTTTGTATCGTACTATTTTCAGGACACCAGGCATACTTCAAAAAAATCCTTAAGCGAGTTTATGAAACCCATCCTGTTTTCAGTAAAAGACCCTAAAAAGTTATGTTCTAACATCGAACAGATAGAAACAAGTATGCGTTTTCTGCTCAACAATTTTGAGTTAGATTCAGCTTTATGGAGAAACGAATAAATCATGATGAAATTTATTTGCCAATGCAGCGATGTTGAAAAATCATCTGAAAATGTATTTACTGACGGAGAATCAAGTTTCTTCTACAAGGATTTACCAGAGGCGTTGAATCGGTTTGACGCATGGTTGTCATCCCATAGAATCGATTATACTGACTGTCTGATTGTGGAATGCGATAATGATGTGCAATCAGCCATCGTTCTTTTGTTTCTGCTGGAGAAAGAATATAATTTTCTGGTTCTTCCCAAAGATCAGAAATCATCACAAAACATTGGATCATTCCAGACATTGCCAACATTCTGCCGTTACCGGATCATTATTAACTCAATGACAGATAAGGGAAAAGACGCTTTCTATAATCCTTCTCACTGGTTGCAGGTCATTCCTGTAGAAGGATATCACCAGCCGAATCATACGTCACAAGGCAAACTCTACTTAAAAACATCTGGAAGCACTGGCAGACCCAAAATTGCTGTCATTTCTAATGCCGCACTTCAAGGGAATGCCCGTAACACAGCCGAGCGGCTTAAACTGACCAGTTCTGACCGAATCGCATTTCCTGTAGCCATTTTCTATTCCTTTGGACTGACCACTGCATTTCTATCAGGTGTGGCAGCGGGTGCGTCGATTGATATTCAGAAAGGGTCGAATCTGTTGCGATATCTTAAAAGAGAACGCGTTTTTATGCCCAATGTAGCATTTATGACTCCAATTTTTTGCGAGACATTAGTCAAAGGGCGCAGGAATGCTTATCCATATCGATTAACTGTAGCCGCAGGTGATCGTTTTCGGGGCAACGTATTTACACAATATGAAGCATTATCCGGGTGCTTAGTGAATCTGTATGGAAGCACTGAAATGGGCGCTATTTCAGCCGGAAGTCCTGAGGATTCAAGCGATATACGCAGCCAATATGTTGGCAAACCCATGTCAGGGGTTCAACTTCGAATCAAGGAACTGAACGAGAATGATTATCAGGGCTTAGAGGGTGTCGGAGAAGTCTGGTGTCATCATCCATTCAGATTTGAAGGATATGTCGATGAAGGTGGGCAAGCGGTTAGTATCGGCAATGATGATCAGGAAGGCTGGTTCCGCATTAAAGATTTAGGGCGACTTCTTCCCGAAGGCTACATTCAAATTTTTGGACGAAGTGATCACAGTGTTAATCGAGATGGAAGGATTGTATTTTTTTCAGATATCGAAAAGGCAATGGCATCTATTTCAGGTATAGAATCCGTTGTGGTGATCTCAAAAGGGGATGGGAGGCGAGGCAAAGGATTGATTGCCTTTTGTGTTCCTGTTAAAGGCGCACATAGTACACCCGGCATGATCCAAAACGCCTGTTTCAATGTTTTGCCTAAAAATGCGATTCCAGATCATATCGCATTGATAGATGCATTGCCTTTGCTGCAAAGTGGTAAAATCGACAGGCAACAATTATATGATTCTTTTGATTTTTCAATACGTTAATAATGAATCGAAAATCAAAAATCGAAAATCTATAACTCATTTATGCGGCTGATAATAAATGATTTGTGGCGTGTCCAAAACGGTTCGGGTACTTTCATCATTGAAAAGTTCCAAACAAATTCGATTTTTTTTGTCAATGGTACTGTCAAGTTCATTGGTTAGTGAAAAATAAGTTAATATTTCTCCGAGACCTTTTTCAAGCGGGAAATAGGAAATAAGCTCTTGAAGGTTAATATGGTCAACTGATTTGAGCAATTCTAAAATCTGTTGCCTGTATTTTTCAGCATCCAATTCTTCCTGTTCATACAGTACTGCCAAATCGTGCACTTCAAGCGTTTTTTTACTCATTGTTTCCGGACGATTAAAAAGAACAATTTTTTCTTTGGGATATTCCATCAACGGCCTGTCCATTACCATGCTGAGATCCGCATTGCCTTCAATTTCAATAAATACCTTTTCTTCTATAGGAAGATTGACCCGTCTCAATGCAAGATGTTTGATTTCATTGATTAAAGATAATGTTTTTTTCCGCTCGCTCATACTGCGATCTGTCATACTACGATGCAGTTGATCAATCAGTTGATCATAGTATTTTTCAAGTTTAATACTTGCATCAAAAATAATTTTCTTAATATTTTTTAAATACGGGTCTGAAATCGGAATACCTCTGTGTTCCATGATATCAAACACTTCCTGCGTTAATAGATTCAGTTCATCCGTTTCAGAATCACGCAGCAAAAATCGCATGAAAGAGGCAAATGTCTTACCCTGATCCGATTGCTCCATTGCATTCATGGCATCTAATGTATAACCGAGTATGGTTCCTCGATCGCAATTCTGATAATGCTGTTCACTGATATTCTGTTTTATTTCTCTGAAATTCTGGGCAATGCCGTTAAAATCCGACGTAAATGTTCTTGCCATACGGTTGATTTCAAAAAAACGTTCTTTGATTTGTGTGCTGTTATATGGATTCACTCTGCCTGAAAGTTCAATCATGCTGATTTCCTGATCAATCTGATCTCGTTTTTCTTTAAGTTCCCTGATTTTTTTTTGAGGGTCAGATGAACTGTTATCAAGTAATTCCCGCAATTTATGTTTAATATCCTGAAAACGGGATTCAGCACCTATAAATTCCTGTTTTTTTAATGATTCCAGCCAAAGCAGGGTTTTTTCAGTTTCAGAAGATAATTCATGCATGTGTTCACCGGAATCATTTACATATTTTCTTAAAAATCCTTTATCTTCAGAACACCATAATTCAATCAATTCCTTGGCTTTTTGATCATTCGGAACATTCAGTAACTGTTTATCTAGTGGAGAGGTTAAGGATGTTTCATCTAACATGTCGAGATATGCGGAAAGCCGCTGCACCAAATCTGCATTGGAAATCGTTATATTACCTTTGTCTTTAAATTCCATTGCAAGAAAACTTAGAACTAATGGGGAATTTCCACGTAAAATTTTAATGCTTGGAGAATTATCTATAATCGATTTGAATTCTTCGTATTTATGTAATGGATCGGCTTGTTGCATGGTATTCTTCATGTCAAAATTTCATGGTGATGTCAAAATAATTTTCGATTTTCAATTTTCGATTTTCGATTTGTAATTTTCAAAAGAATCAGTTAGGAATTTTTTCTTTTCAGCGCTTATTTCTCCTTAAAGACCCTTCTTTAAGAAAGGACAACACCAACATTTATGAAAACACTTATACTCGCTGCAGGTTATGGCACAAGGCTGCTGCCCTATACGAATTACACTCCTAAACCGTTATTTACCATTGCAGGCCGTCCAATACTTCATCGGCTTATTGATCAGCTATACGAATCCGGCTGTCATGAAATAATACTGAACGTGCATCACTTACATGAAAAAATTCAATCCTACATTCAATCGCAATCGTTTCCAATTCCGGTTCATTTGTCCCATGAGCCTGAAATTTTAGGGACAGGCGGTGCAATCCAACAAGTTTTTTCTTTTTGGGATGAACATCCATTCATGGTGATCAATGGGGATGTTTTTACAAATATTAACTTTAAAACAGTCTATGACTTTCATCTATCTCACAATGACCCTGTAACATTGGTACTCGTAAATGATCCGAAATTGAATACCGTAGGAATTGATCGAGATGGCAATGTTGTTTCTTTTTATGGAAATTCTCCTGAAGCTAAACATCGTATAAAAAATGCCGTTCAATGGCTAACCTTTACTGGTATTCATGTCATTGATCCAACAATACTTGACTATATTCCTAAACATAGTTTTTCTCATATTATTGATGTTTACAACACGCTTATTCAAAAAGGCTTCACTATCAGAACGCTTACGATTCATGATCAATTATGGATAGATATTGGTACTCCAGAAACGTATCAGCTTGCAGCACGCCATGTTATGACCGAACAAGCATTGACCATTGCTTTTGGGGCATCTGTCTTTCAGGATCAGAAACCAGCCGATATTAGTTGTGAAAAACTGCAAGGCGATGGCTCGGATCGGCAGTGGTTTCGAATTGATTTGGCAAATAAAAGTTTAATTCTTGCGGCTCATGGTATTCGAACTCAGGATAAAACCTGTGAAGTTGATGCCTATATTGATATTGGAAACCATTTGTTTCACAAAGGCATTCCTGTCCCCAAAATTTTTAATTTTGATCGATTTTCAGGAATGGTTTACTTAGAATATCTTGGTAATCTTCATTTACAAACCCTGATTCAAGCACAATCATCAGAATCTGAAATGAGTCGATACTATCAACAGGTCATTGATGTTCTGATTGATTTTTCGGTTTTAGGATATGAAGGATTTAATCCTGACTGGACATTTCAAACACCAGCCTATAACCATGAAGTGATTATCGATAGAGAATGTCATTATTTTATTAACGCCTTTGTCAATGGCTATCTTGGAATGAACATTCATCCAGATATGTTTAAAAAAGAATTTCATATAATTGCAGAACGTGTTTTGTCTCATGGCACAACGGGTTTGATGCATCGGGATTTCCAATCCAGAAATTTACTCATGAAAGATGATCGCGTGTTTGTCATTGATTTTCAATCAGCCCGCATTGGCCCTATAGAGTATGATCTTGCATCCTTATTAATCGATCCTTATGTTTGTCTTTCATTGGAATGCCAACATGCTTTAAAAGAGTATGGTTATGAAAAATTGTCAACAAGACGATCTGTTCAAAAGCAGGAATTTGATACTGCCTATATGTATTGCGCCTTAACCAGAAATTTGCAAATATTAGGCGCGTTTGGTTTTTTAAGTCAAGTCAAAGGCAAACTGCAGTTTTTATCCTATATTCCAGCAGCCTTAAAGACGTTAAAAAATCATGTTCAACATATTCAAGACCATGAGTTATCTTTATTTTTTAAGTTTATCTTAACATTAAACGATAAGCCCAAAGTAGGGTAGGGTAGAAAAGACGGCCTTGATTTTCGTTTCGGCCAAGGTGTTCGTTCGATCGGGGTGCAATCCCAAAATATGACAAAAAGAATGATAAGTTTTTTTAAACAAATACAAAACCCCGAAGGGGTCAAATATACTAGCCCAGGGCAACGCCCTGGGTAATGGATATAAAGAATTTTTTAGCCCTGAAAGGGCGTGATATAATTGAAAGTCAATACCTTTCATCATATTCAATCCCATATTTTATTTTAAGAGTAAAATTTTTAGCTATTTCTTTAAATT
>PDZT01000261.1 GCA_002753105.1 Deltaproteobacteria bacterium YD0425bin50
TTTTGTTTTTTTTTTCCGGTTCTCATATCCTGAACCATGTTTTGATCTAAAGGTATCAACGAATCTATAGGATCAATAGACCAATTCGGACCAAGCCGTACAGCACGTACAAAAAATTGAGGTGTTTTTGGGTCACGACGGTTATTGATACCGTAACCAAAAGAAACTGACCAAGCTGTAGCGTTGGCAGAAGCTAATGGCGTGCTTGACCAGTAATTAGCGGATTGGCATTCAAATACAGGAGAGATGGATGGATTATTCCGGGAATAATCGACTAAAGTCAGTAATTCATCTATTATAGGTAAACGCCAGTCTGTGTAATTCGCCAGTTCTAATTTATTGACATAAGTTATTGCATCATCCAGTGTTTTATTAACGCTATCATCAGCTTTTTGCCACATTAAACCTGTTTTAGTATCGCTAATCGTACCATCGCCATTGTCAATGAAGCGTAATCCAAATTCAACTGTAATGGTATGCTCTTTCGTAACATTCGTAAACGTATATTGGCTTGTCAGTTTTACAGGTACTTCATCTACAATAATATTTTTAATATGATATCCTTTATCTAATGTAATGATGAATTCCTGATTACTTCCATGTTCTACTTGTATTTTACCTGATGGAGAAATTTTCCCGCCGGTTTGTGCTGCAGCAGTGATGGTGTATTTTTTTAAAGTGAATTCGACTTGAAGCGTATGAGGTTTGGTCACCTGAGTAAATGTATAAGATGCAGGTGTAACTGTTTGGGTCAGTGCACTGCCATCAACTATGAGCTTACTAACAACATAATTGGCATCGGGCGTGAACGTAAATGTTTTGTTAGTGCCATGTTCAACTGCTGCTGATCCAGATGGCGAGACTGTACCACCGGTTCCAGAGGTAACAGTGATGGCATATGTTTTTAATTTGAATGTTACATTGATGGTATGCGCGCTTGTAACAGACACAAACTGATAACTCGAACTTTTTTCAACAGACTTCCCATCTACACTAACATCTGCAATCTCATACCCTGTATCTGGAGTAAACGTGAACGTTTGATTGGTTTCATGGGTTACCGATACAGAACCGGAAGGCGAAATCGTTCCGCCTGTACCGGCTGTTGCTGTAATAGTGTATTTTATTTTTTCAAAAGTCACTTCTATGGTATGATTTTCCTTGAGATTAGGAATGGTATAAGTTGAAGGCTTACCTACAGATGTTCCATCTACTTTAACATCCGCAAGTTGATAAAAAGCATCGGATGTAAAAGTAAATGTTTTGGATTCATTGCAATTTACTGACACTGTTCCTGAGGGTTCAATACGGCCGCCTGTTGAAGCTGTGGCTGCGATTGTATAAGGAATTAAGTTGAACGTTACGGAAATCGTATGATTGCTGGTAATATTACTAAACGTATAAGATGAAGCAGAAGTGACAGATGCTCCATCAACAGTAAGTTGATCAATTTGATAACAGGAATTTGGAGTTATGGTGTAGGTTTGAGAATTTCCTTGATACGGCCATGACATTCCAGACGGTGAAATGCTTCCTCCAGTTCCAGCAGATGCGGTTAGACTGTATTGAGGTGGCGGCGGTGGAGGCGTGGCTGTGGTAAATGTAACATCATTTCCATAAACTGTGCCTGCGCTATTGGTAAGATAAGCTCTGACATGATAGGTAGTGCTGCTGGATAAACCAGAAAGACTAGCTGAAAATGTACCCAGTCCAAAATTACCATTACTTGAAGTACATGAATCTGACAGGCTGGGATTTGCAGAAGTTGATCTGCAAAATCCACGAACTGTTGGATTTGCATCACCAATATAAACGATATTGCCATTGGCTGTAGCAGAATTTTCCCCAATACCCGATACAGATTGCGTGGTTACACCTGAAGTGGATTCGATGCCGGTGTAGATGTGACCAACATTATATATGTTATTTACATGTCCTCCTGTACTTACAACAGCGATTTTAGTTCCATCCGATGACATTGCCACAGATTCCCACCAATATTTATATCCTGCATTGTCTTGTTGTGTCCATGTCAGTCCATAATCAGAGGATGTTTTAATATAAGAGCCATCTGTTGCAATAATCTTTGAGCCATCAGATGACATCCCAATAGATACCCACCAGCCTGTACCGGAATTCGTCCGTTGTGTCCATGTAGCACCAGAATCAGATGAGAAGTAAATATAATCACCATTAGCTCCAGCAGCTAATTTTGTCCCATCAGATGAAGAAGCAATAGAAAACCAATTTTTGATGCCGGCATTGGCTCGTGGAGTCCAATCAACTCCAGCATTTGTAGATGTATAAATATAACCACTATCGAATACTGCGGCAAGTTTATTACCATCCGATGACGAGACAATTGAATACCAATTTCTATTTTGATCGTTCATTCGAGGAGTCCAATTGACACCTGAATCAGCAGATGTATAGATAAAGCCGTTATACACAACTGCAGCGAGCTTAGTCCCATTAGATGAAGAAGCAATAGAATACCAATTATTCAATCCTGAATTAAGTTGTTGTGTCCATGTAGCGCCAGAATCTGGTGAAGTATAAATATAACCACCAACGTCGCCCACTGCAAGCTTACTGCCATCTGAGGAAGAGGCAACCGCATTCCATGCTTTAATACCCGAATTGGTCTGTTTTATCCAAGTAACACCTGAATCTGTAGATGTGTAAATATAATCTACTCCGCCAGTTGCGACAAGTTTGGTGCCATCTGCTGAAGATGCAATCGTATCCCACATTTTTGTTCCTGAACCTGTTTGTTGAGTCCATGTTGTGCCTGAGTTAGCAGAAGTGTAGATATAACCGTCATATACCCCAGTGACAAGCTTTGTACCATCCCATGAAGACGCAATTGCTGGACACCAGTTGAGTTGCCCTGCATTAACTTCTTCGGTCCAACCAACACCGGAATTTGTTGATGTAAAAATGGAACCGCCATGTGCAACTGCTGCTAGTTTTGTGCCATCCCATGATGATGCAATAGCTATCCAAGCTCTAGTTCCAGAGTTCTCCTGCCGAGTCCAATTTGCACCTGAATTTGTAGATGTGTAAATATAATCATTACCAATTCCACTTACCCCAGCAGCTAGTTTTGTACCATCTGATGAAGATGTAATCGAAGACCACTCTCTACTACCTGCGTCAGCCTGTGGAGTCCAATTAATTCCGGAATTAGCTGATGTGTAAATAAAGTCGGGACCAGAAGTTACTGCAGCAATTTTGGAACCATCGAATGAGGAGGCAATAGAATACCACAATCTACTGCCCGCATTAATTAATTCAAGCCATGTAGCACCAGAATCGCCTGATCTGTATATAGAACCTCCTCGTACAACGGCAACTAGAAAAGTGCCATCTGATGATGAAGCTATCGAATACCAGTCTCGTTGACCAGAATTGGTTTGTTCAATCCATGTAACACCAGAATCCGTAGATGTGTAAATATAACCTCCTCCAGACACAACTGCGGCAAGCTTCGTACCATCGATCGATGAAGTTATAGATCGCCAAGCTTTATTTCCTGAATTGGTTCGTGTCCATGTACCCCCAGAATCTGTAGATGTATAGATAAAACCATCAGATTCTACTGCCGCTAATTTTGTTCCATCCCATGATGAAGCAATGGATTGCCAATTTTTTTTACCTGCATCGAGTTGTTTAGTAAAGGTATAGAACTGTGAACCTGACGCGGTTGTAAATGTAACTTCATTTCCATAGGTTATACCTGCAATATTCGTTGCATAAGAGCGAATGTAGTATAATGTACCCGGAGTTAAATCAGTAATACTTGCTGAAAATGAACCCATGTTAAATGGGCCTACGTTGTCAACACTTGTTGTGGGTAATGCTGTAGTGGGATTTTGAGATGTTGACCAGCAAAAACCGCGTACTGTTGGATTCGCTTGGCCTAAATACGTGATATTTCCGTATGCGGTCGCTGATGTAGTAGAAATAGTTGCTACAGGTTGAGTGCTAACTCTTGGAGTGGCTTCTACGCCGGTGTAGATTTTACCAGCATCTACAACAGCAACAAGCTTTGTGCCATCTGAAGATGTTGTTATCGATCTCCAATATTTTTGTCCTGCGTTGGTTTGTTCAGTCCATGTAAAACCTGAATCGTTGGACGTGTAAATATAGCCGCCATTATCAACCGCAGCAAGCCGAACACCATCCGATGAGGATGTAATCGAATACCAGTTTCTTTGACCTGAATTGGTTTCAGTCCATGTTAATCCAGAATTAACTGATGTATAGATATATCCGGCCTGAACTACAGCGGCTAACTTAGTGCCATCTGATGAACAGCTAATCGAAAACCAATTTTTCTGACCCGAATTGAGTTGTTCAGTCCAGTTGACTCCGGAATCGTCAGATACATAAATGTAGCCACCATTAACAATGGCAGCAAGCCTAGTGCCATCTGCAGAAGAAGTAATCGAATTCCAGTCTCTCACATCATCATCTAATCGTTCTGTCCATGTGGCGCCAGAATCAGCAGAAGTAAAGATATGTCCTACTGTTCTTGCTACAGCCGCCAAGTGATACCCATCTGAAGATGAAGCAATGGACATCCAATTAGTTGAGATTGCATTTGTTTGTTCAATCCAATTAACACCAGAATTAGTAGATGTGAAAATTCGACCTGAAGACTCAGTTGCGGCAAGTTTTGTAGCATCGGATGATGAAGCAATCGAATTCCAATTTCTACCACCTGAAATGATTTGTTTTGTCCAGTTTTGACCAAAATCAGTTGAAGTATAAATGGAATCATTCGCTACTGCTGCAGCAAGTTTAGTACCATCAGATGATGATGCAAGATAGTAATACTCTCTATTTGTGACATTGGTTTGTGTCCATGAGTCACCAAAATCAGTTGAAGTGTAACTTGTTCCATTATAGATTGCTCCATTCAGTCGTCCTCCATCAGATGACGAAACAATTAACGAAATACCCGGGTTAGCTTTTGCTGACCAATCTACACCAGAATTTGTTGATGTATAGATAGAACCGCCATTGACTACAGCGACAAGCTTTGTTCCATCTGCTGAAGACGTAATGGAACTCCAAGCTCTACCGGCATCATTTTTTCGGTCAGTCCAACTGGTTCCGGAATTGGTAGAAGTGTAGATATAACCGCCATTTACAATAGCGGCAAGCATTGTTCCATCTGATGATGAAGCAATTGATACCCAGTCTCTCTGTCCTGCAGCGTCTCGTCTAGTCCAGTTAACACCGAAATCTAATGATGTGTATATATACCCAACTGCTAATTCTATCGATACCGCTGCTAATTTTTCACCAGTTGATGAAGATGCGATTGATTGCCAAATTCCTGAGAAAGGTGATGTTTGTTGCGTCCATGTAGCCCCCGAATCAGTCGAAGTATAAATACGGCTATTCAGGTCTCCAGCTACAAGGTTAGTGCCATCGTCCGAGGATGCAATTGTTGTCCAAAATGCGCCCGGGATACCCAGTCTTTCTGTCCAGTCAACACCACCATTGGTCGAAGTATATATAAATCCCTCGACTACTGCAGCGAGCTTCATTCCATCTGTTGACGATGCAATTCTATACCAATACCTGCTGCCCGTAACATTTCGCTCTGTAAAATTAAACACCTGATCCGCATACAGAACACCACTACAAAAGCATGTTGTCATAAAATAAAGGCAAAAAATAAATCCAGATAGGAATTTACCAAAGGCGAAACCATAATTGAAAAGACTATGGAGTGACTGATTATTTATGATAGAAGAATTGGCTGATGGCTGATGGCTGATGGCTGATGGCTGACGTCTTTCCTCATCATCATCATG
>PDZT01000262.1 GCA_002753105.1 Deltaproteobacteria bacterium YD0425bin50
TCTTTTAAGCCTCTATGGATAATCACATAACGAAAAGGCTATCATACAGGCGCTGTGGATTTTATTTTTAAACCCATAGACGAATACATTCTGGTAAGTAAAGTCAATGTATTTTTAAAATTGTATATGATGAAGCAAGACCTTCAGATACAGTCAGAGGAATTAAAACAAGCCAATGAAGACCTTAAAATTGCAAAACAGGTAGCCGAAGAAGCGTTACTTGTAAAGAGTAGTTTTTTATCGAATATGACTCATGAAGTTCGTACCCCAATAACAGGAATTATTGCAGCAACAGACCTTGCTTTGTCCGAGGAAATTCCACCTAAAGTCATCCAATATCTTCAAATTATTCAATCTTCCACATATAATTTACTGAACCTGATAAGCAATATTCTGGATTATACGGAAATGGATAGCGGCAGTATTCAATTCAAAGAAACCCCTTTTTTTTTGGATGATATTATTGGTGAGGTAATCAAAAATCTCAGAAAATTTTCTATAGAAAATCAGGTTGAATTAATTATTGATATGGATATAGACATGCGGCGTTCGCTTATTGGAGATAGTGAACGATTACAGCAAATCATATTAAACTTGCTCAATAATGCGATAAAATTTTCAAATAAACAAGGCTTCGCTCAACTTACTGTCATGCCCGAACCTGATTGCGTTTATACGAATTCAATCATCAATATTGAGTTTATCGTTGAAAATCAGGGAATTGGGATAAGTGAAGATAAACTAATACATATATTTACCCCATTTTCTCAGTTGGACAGTTCCAGTACCAAAAAATATGAAGGTGCGGGTTTAGGTCTTGCCATTACCAAAAAACTTGTTGATTTAATGAATGGACGAATATGGGTTAAAAATACACCAGACCATGGAACTGTTTTTTATGTGGTGTTGCCTTTTTTATTACAAGGACAAGCAGAAAAAGAGAATGGCATACGTTTTCCTGATTCGCAAAAGTACCACATTTTGTTTGTGGATAATCATTCACAAGTGCTTGATGTATGGAAACATCGGTTTGACAAGCATCCGTTTCGCGTTTCTATAGCCAATTCAGGAAAAAAAGCCTTAGACAAACTTAAAAAACAAGTTACTGAACATGATCATGTCGATTTAGTGGTTATAGACGATATTATGCCTGAATTAACCGGATTTGAAGTCGCATCCTATATCCGGAAAGGATTAAAATTAGATATTCCCATTATTTTATTAGAAACAATGGGTATGTCTAAAAAAGCAAATGAGTTATTAAAAACGTCAATTGATGCGATCTTGATTAAGCCTGTAAATCCGATTACACTTCGAAAAACTATCATCTCTGTATTATATAACCATAAGCAGCAAGGTCAACACATCACACATGGTACATCAAATACTATCGATAACGTAAACATAAACCCATTAAGCAATGGTAATGCACGATTGGCATTGGAGCATCTTAAAAAAATCATTGAGCAGGCAGACCCAATTGCAATTCAAAACAGTTTAAATAACGTAAAGCAACTGATCAAAGACAATACGCTATATCATATAGAAAACCAACTTATTGAATACGAATACGAAGAAGCCCTGAATCTTATTAAAGAACTAGAAAAAAAACTGGAATAATGTGAATTAGGAATTACGAATTACTAAGACTTACTTACACTTTAACAATATGGAACAACGATGAAAAAAGAAATATTAGATAAAAATAATCCAGATTTAAAAGAAGGTATGGTTATTCAAGGTTTTGTTATTTTAAAAATTGACACAATCAAAACGATTGATGCTGTGTATTATGAACTTGAACATCGTCAAACAGGGGCGAAATATATCCATATTAGTAACATGGATCATGAAAACACCTTTGGCGTTGCCTTTAAAACTGTACCCAAAGATTCTACAGGTGTTGCACATATTTTAGAGCATACCGTATTGTGTGGTTCGAAAAAATATCCTGTACGTGACCCATTTTTTGCCATGCTCAAACGAAGTTTATCGACATTTATGAATGCATTTACAGCCTCAGATTGGACCATGTATCCGTTTTCAACTGAGAATTATAAAGATTATTATCAACTAATGGATGTATATTTAGATGCTGTATTTTTTCCAAAATTAGACGAACTCAGTTTTAAACAAGAGGGATGTCGTATTGAATTCTATACTCCAGAAGATGAAGGAGAAGAAAAAGAAGAAGAAGAAGATAAGACGAATACAATAGAAGCCGATCCACAACTAGTATATAAAGGAGTTGTATATAATGAAATGAAAGGAGCAATGTCTTCTGCTGATCAGGTATTAGTCCGATCTTTACTCAAATCACTGTATCCATTAACCACATATAGCTGGAATTCAGGAGGTGACCCATTTATTATACCTCAATTAACCTATGAACAACTGAAAACCTTTCATCAAATCCATTATCATCCGAGCAATTCATTTTTTTATAGTTATGGAAATTTTTCACTTCAACATCATCTGGCATTTATAGATGAAAAAGTATTGCGTTTTTTTAAACGCATCAATCCAAATACAGATGTTCCACAACATCCCCGCTGGACAACAGCAAAACAAATTGAATACACGTATCCATTAGCAAAAACTGATGACCCAGTTAAGAAATGTCAGGTTTGTGTCGGATGGCTCATGTGTGACATTACCAATTCCTATGAAATGCTGGTGTTGATCATTTTAAATCATATCCTTTTGGGACATTCTGCATCGCCATTACGAAAAGCATTGATTGATAGCCAATTAGGTTCTGCGTTAAGTGACGGCAGTGGATATGATTCAGACAACAGAGATACATTATTTGTTTGTGGGTTGAAAGACGTTAAAGAAACGGATGCTGATCAGGTTGAATCGATCATATTTCGGGTATTAAACGAACTTGCAACAAAAGGAATAGAACAGGAATTAATTGAATCCGCTATTCATCAGATTGAATTACATCGAAAAGAAATTACGAATACGCCATTTCCGTATGGCATTAAATTACTTATTTCACTTGCCGGGAACTGGCTACATGGAGGCAGTCCAATACAGCTTCTTGAAATTGATGAGAATTTAGACAGATTAAATTCAGAATTAAGCAAAGGTAGTTTGTTTGAACGCTATATTGACACTTATTTGTTAACTAATTCTCATCGGGTACGTCTTATTCTAAAACCAGATCAGGATATGGAAGAAAAAGAATATCTTCATGTTCAGCAAGAATTGAAGGATATATTATCCAACATTAGCAGTGAACAAGTGGATCAAATTAGAAACGATGCCAAACGGTTACAGACACTTCAGGATAGTGAAGAAGACCTTTCCTGTTTACCAACGCTTGAAATCGAAGACATTCCAAAAGACATTAAAACAATATCCCCATCAACTCAACTAGAACATGACTTTATCACCTGTTATGAACAACCCACATCCGGAATTTTTTACTTTACATGCGCTATTGGAACAGGCCATTTAAGTGAATCTCTCCTGCCATATGTCCCTTTATTCTGTTCTTTTGTAACCCGTATGGGCACAACAAAATATGATTACATAGAAATGGCTAAAAAAATTGATAGATACACTGGCGGTATCAGATTAGGATCTGACACCCATACCTGTTATGATAAATTCGGAGGGTGTCTGCCATTAATATCCTTTTCTGGAAAATGCTTAGATAGAAATATCCCGCATCTGTTTAATCTAATTAACGATATTTACTTTGAATATCAGTTTAACGATATGGAACGGTTAAAGAATTTGCTGTTGGAATATCGCGCACATATGGAATCAGCTATTATTAAAAATGGACACCGTCTTGCGATGTCTTTAGCGTCCAGAAATCTAACCAAAGCATCAAGCATTAGTGAATTATGGCATGGGATTCACCATTTGCAAAAAGTTAAAGAAATAACTTCAGACACATCGCTTGAAAAACTAGAATCTGTTGCGGACTATTTTAAGCAACTTGCAGCTCATGTATTTATTCCCGGAAATATAAAAATCGCCTTGGTTGGTGAGTCAAAAAACATGAATTCAGGTATAGATGAGGCTAAGTCCTTCTTAAAAAACGTTGGGAAAACCAACGATTCATCGATTAAAATTCTTCCTTCAGAAATACAAATAGATTCAGAGGTTAGAGAAGGCTGGACTACTCATGCAGCGGTTTCATTTGTGGCGAATGCGTTTAAAACAGTACGTTTTGAACATGAAGATGCCCCCTGCTTATCTGTCATGAGTAAATTATTTAGATCCATTTATATTCATAGAGAAATTCGTGAAAAAGGAGGCGCCTACGGAGGCTATGCTTCTTATAACTCTGAGGAAGGAATTTTTAGTTTTGCTTCCTATCGAGACCCGAATATTGTTCGAACATTAGATGTATTTAAAAAAGCAGGGAAATTTATCCGCTCAGGTCAAATTGCTGACGATGATATTAAAGAAGCCATACTTCAAGTCTGTTCAGATATTGATAAACCCCATACACCGTCTGTAGCGGCCAGAAGAGATTTTTATCGAAGAATGGTTGGGTTAACTGACGATGCAAGGAAGGCTTATAAACAACACTTACTCTCATTAACACGCAAAAATATAATTGATATTATGGATACATATTTTTCAGATGATTATATCCAGAAACAAGGAATTGCGGTGATTTCTAGTCAGGATAAATTGCAACAAGCCAATCAACTGCTTAAAGAATCGCCATTATCAATTTATAGTATTTAAGTGTGACTTTTTTGGGTAGAAATGATCAAATTGTAGGGGCAATCCCATATGCATCAAGCTAATTTTATACCGCCCTTTCAGGTGTCGTTATCGATTTGAACCGTGAGGGCGAACACAAGGTTCGCCCCTACATTGATCCGTAACATCGGGTGTGAAAACGATGTAGGGGCGAACCTTGTGTTCGCCCTATAAAATCAGCTTGATGCATATAGGGGCAATCCCCTGTGATTGCTCCTAATTAAAAGTAGGATGAACCATTTGATCCAAAACGTCTCATGCTGATACTGATCAACATGCCTAAGCCAGTCATACTTGTTAAAACAGATGATCCGCCATAACTAATCATTGGTAGAGGCACTCCAACAACTGGCAATAAGCCCATGACCATACCCATATTGATAAAAATCTGCCAAAACAACATAATGGTAATACCAAAGGATAAAATGGTTCCAAAATTATCACGACACCTGTAGGCAATATTAACGCCCCACGCAATGATCATAAAAAATATCAAAATAAGGTAAACCGTCCCGATAAATCCCCATTCTTCAGCTAACACAGAAAGAATAAAATCGGTATGTTGTTCAGGTAAAAATGACAGCGCCTTTTGTGTTCCTTTTAAATAGCCTTTGCCTGCAAACATACCTGACCCAATTGCAATTTTCGATTGTATAATATGGTATCCAGACCCCAACGGATCACGGTCTGGATCTAAAAATGTAAGGATTCGTTGTTGTTGATATTCTTTTAAAAAGAACCATGCTGTTGGGCATACAGTAATGGATATGAGAAAAATTGAGATAAACGTTTTGCGCTCAATTTTTACAAAAAGGGTAATACTTCCCGATATAAAAATAATCAACAGAGCTGTACCCAAATCGGGCTGTACCATAATTAATCCACAGGGAATACCTACAATAATCATAGGAATAATTAAGTCTTTAAAAAGTAGCCCAGAGGAGGTTAATCGTTTGGTATAATATTTGGACAATAGGATAATGACGCCAAGTTTAACCAATTCAGAAGGTTGAATTGTGACAGGTCCAATAATCAACCATCTTTTGGAACCACCAGCGTATTTTCCAAAAAGTAAAACGCAT
>PDZT01000263.1 GCA_002753105.1 Deltaproteobacteria bacterium YD0425bin50
TACTCCGAAATTGTTTTTTGTTTTTTAGATTAATATTTACTTTGTTAACTTAAGGGATTCAGGTTCAGAGGTAATGCTCTGTCTTTTCATGGCACTCTCAGATACAGTACGTCTTTTAACATGTCTCAATTTCATCTGTCAACAAAGTAGAAATAAGTAACAAAGCGCATGGGATAATCTAATCTATAGATAAATAATGCTATTTTCTTATAAAACTGATGCAGATTTTGGCTGGAAAAGAGATGTGCATTAGAAGAACTTTAAAGTAATACTCAATGAGCATTGTAAAATTATTGTAAAACGGAAATTAGGACTATTGTTTCATGTGATAATCGATTAAAATGATGTTCTGAGATATGAGAAGTTACTGTTATATAAAATTTGAGAAATAACGATTATTACAGGAGCATAGAAGAAAGATATGAAAACAACAACACCCCAATCCCCCATTCATCCGCTTGGCACCCGAGCAAAGATTTTATTGACAAGTGTATTCGGCCCTTATGCACAGGACGACGCCTACGGCAGCAGGATGATAAACCCCATGGAACTTTATCAGAATCAGGTTACAAGAGTTCAAGGCGGTTTTTCATTGCGTTTGTTCCACCGATCCTTCGGACTAATGATGATTCATGCGAATATAGAATCTCCATGCTGGCTTCTTGATTTTCCAACGCTGGACGGTTTTATCGAGAACATACGGGAAAATTCCTACGACATTATCGGAATCGGTTCCATTATCCCCAATATAGGTAAGGTAGTCAAAATGTGCAAGCTGATCCGTCAATACCAGCCAAATACAGTTATCGTAGTCGGTGGACATATTGCAAACATGGCTGGGATACATAATCGCGTCGATGCCGATTATATCGTTAAGGGGGATGGAATTAAGTGGTTCAGGGAGTATCTTGGTCAGAAAACAAACGCTCCCATTAAACATCCCTTGGCTTATTCGGCAAGTCATGGACGGATCATTGGCGTACCTATTTCCGACAAACCCGGATCGACAGCGGCGGTGCTCATCCCATCAGTTGGGTGTCCAGTGGGTTGTAATTTCTGCTCAACATCCGCTCTGTTCGGCGGAAAAGGAAATTTTGTCAACTTTTATGAAACCGGCGACGAATTATTTACAGAGATGTCCCGTCTTGAACGAGAGCTTAAAGTCCGGTCGTTTTTTATTCTGGATGAGAATTTTCTGCTGCATCGCAAACGGGCGCTCAGGCTTCTCGATTTGATGAAGGAGCATAACAAAAGCTGGATGCTCAATGTTTTCAGTTCCGCGAGGGTATTACATTCCTATACGATAGAACAGATTGTCGGATTGGGTATTGGATGGGTATGGATCGGTCTGGAAGGTAAGGAGAGTCGATACCGGAAATTGAAAGACGTGGACGCAAAAGAGATCGTTAAAACGCTTCAGAATCATGGGATACGGGTATTAGGATCGACGATTATCGGTCTGGAAGATCACACTCCTGAAAATATCGACGAGGTGATCGATTATGCCATCGATTATGAAACCGTTTTTCATCAATTCATGCTTTATACTCCAAATCCGGGAACTCCGCTGTACGAAGAACATCAGCGGAAAGGCACTTTGTACACAGAAGAGGAATTTTCTATAGCGGATGCGCACGGCCAGTATCGTTTCAATTACCGACACAAGCACATCCCCGCGGGATTGGAAGAGCAATTCCTGTTAAACGCATTTGAAAGGGATTTTTTTGTTAACGGTCCTAGCCTTGCCCGGCTGATAAGAACACTTATGAACGGATGGAAACAATACAAGAATCATCCTGATAAACGCATTGTAAACCGATTTGATTGGGAGGTAAATCCGCTGCGTTCGACTTATGCTGGAGCTGTCTGGGCCATGAAAAAATGGTACCGCCATGACAAACGGATGCATCAAAAGATGGATTCGCTTTTACAGGATATCTATTCTGAGTTTGGATGGAAAACACGGCTAACCACACCAGTGTTAGGTATGTATGCATTCGTCAGCCTGCTGAATGAAGAAAAACGTATAGCAAAAGGTCTGACCTATGAACCGAAAACTTTTTATGAACTGAATTCTGCAGCCAAGGACCTAGAGAAAGCATCCGCTAAAAAACGAGCTGAAGCAAAAAAACGATATGGAAACAGGCTGGTTTCTTCCTCGCCGGTACTGACCAACTGATCAGATAATCAGATCAATAGCTACAGGGTATTCTTGATATTAGTCATATTTTATACCCTGAGTTATTTTATTTCAAGTGGCAAGTGACCGAAACGATGATGAATGCCCTATATCTTTATATATTTATTGAAAAAAATTACATTTTGCCATGTGTTTTAAGCATGGAACAGTAAGGGTTGAAAAGGGTTCTGTAATCAGCTTTCATTTTTGTTAGAATAGTTGAGAAAAAGGACATCTCTTTTTCATTGATGACCACATTAGCACTATTTGCTAAAGCTTCAAGATCATAAAGCGTGTGAAATTCAGTACCTACCAGAATATAGTATATATATCGTCTTTTGTTCATACTCATTTGCTGCAAGAATTTATGAAAATCCTGATTTTTCAAAGGAACATCAATTTCATATTGGCTGTGATAAACAATAATTGCATACTCTTTAAAACGGATGCTTTCTATTGCGTCATCTATATTTTTAGGGATATATATTTGATAAGATTCTGCTTTAAGAGTTTCAGACACTATATGTTGAATGGACTCATTTGATACCATGATCATGGCTGACATTACATTTTCAACTATAGCGGCATCAACCTCTTTACCGCGTACAAGCCATGAGATATCAGGAGCTTTTGGAGGAACAGGAACATTAACAGAAATTGTGTTCGCGAATTTTTGCTGGGGTTTGCCGGAAACATCAGCCTGAACTGGAGATTTAGCAGTCTGTCCAGAACTAACCTCTATTTTTGATTCGGCATGTGTGTACAATTCTGCATCAGCAGGCATAGCAGGCATAGCAGGCATACCATCATGATGTAATTCAATCAAATCCTTGCATATTGGGCATTTGAATTTCAAGGTCTGATTATCAGGCAATTTTTCAAGAGCAGCTAGTAGTCTAGCTTTATTCGTTTCTGAAAAACGAAGATTTTGATTACATCGCGGGCATTCTGAAATCATTATAGTGAATCCTTTCAATTCAATTAATATTTTCTTACGGTATTACCCATGTTAAGTAGCATCGCTGGGTTGGTCATCAGTTCTCCAATCAACCGTCAATTCATCAATGTCGCTAGTACTCTCTCCTCTTTGTCTCTTTAGAATATCCATCCCTCTTGATAGAGCATTCTTTTGAGAACAGTAAGCATATGATGTGTCTTCTGATATCAATCCATCTTTGAAAAGGTGTAAGATGTGTTGATCAAATGTCTGCATTCCAAACGCAGTGCAATTTGCAATGATATCATTAAACGTTTTTCCTTCAGACTCTCCATTAAGTACAACATCCTTAACCCTCAGATTTATGCTCATTATTTCCAGCGCTGCAACTCTACCTCCTCCAACTTTAGGTAAAAGGCGCTGGCAGACAATAAATCGTATTGTATCTGCAAGTCTGTGCCTGACCTGCTCTTGTTCTTCTTGATCAAACATCCCTAGAATTCTATTAATTGTCTGCCCAGCATCAACTGTATGCAAGGTACTTACGACAAGATGTCCTGTTTCAGCAGCCGAAAGCCCTATTTCCATTGTCTCTCTGTCACGCATCTCTCCAACTAATATCACTTTAGGTGCTTGCCTTAAGGCAGCTCTAAGCCCTGTGGCAAAAGAATCATAATCATTCCCAAGTTCCCGTTGATTAAATGTCGCTTTTTTATGAGGATGAACAAATTCAACTGGATCCTCTAAGGTTACAATATGAATTGATTTTTTTTCATTTATCTCATTTAATAGCGCAGCTAGAGTTGTTGATTTGCCAGAACCAGTTGAGCCAGTAACAAGAATCAGGCCATTTTTTTCTTCGGCCATTTTATGAAAAACAGGTGGAAGTCCTAGTTTTTCAATACTTGGTATAGTTGTTTCTAATTTTCTTAAAATGGTTGTAAGATTGTTTTTCTGCTTAAAAATATTAACCCTGAACCTTGCTCTGTTGCCAAGCCAGTATGATAAATCACACGATCCTCTTAAAACCAAATCTTCTAGTAATCGTTGATCACCGCCAATCAGATTTAGTGCAAAAACTTCGGCCTGAAACGGCGTAAGCTCAGTGACTTCAGGAACAACTGGAATATTCGTGAGCTGCCCGGAAGATTCGACTTGGAGAGCTTTGCCGACTGTTATATTCAGATCTGAGACATTCCCGAATGTTTCCAACATACAAGTAATCCAATAATCAATTTCAGGTTGTTTCATATTTGTTTTCCTTTTAATGAATATGAAATTTTTTGACCTTTGATTGTATAGTAAAAAATTAAAACTTATAGCAAAAAAGCCTTTATAAAAAAAGAAAAAAAGTGATGAAAAAATTTTTTTGCCTTTTTTACTATTATTGATCGCGGCTATAAAGATAATACAAGTTTTATTCTATACTTTTGCACTTTTTTATAACCTATTGAAATGACTTATTATACAAAAATAGCGATATAGCGATTGTCTTGAACTGTGATTCGTCTGATTTGTGTGATTAACTATGATAATCATAGCGATCACATGAATCAAATAAATCACAGTTCGAGACAAAAAAGTAAGTTATAAAATTGCCATTCCTAAAGAAATCGGGAAAATGAAAAAATTAATAGGCATCTGTTTTTAATCGATACCCTATTCCCGGTTCATTGATTAAAAAACGAGGTTGGGCGGGATTTTCTTCTAGTTTATGCCGAAGTTGAGCCATATATATACGCAAATAATGCGTCTGCTGAACATACGAAGCGCCCCAAACCTCTTTCATAAGCTGGGTGTGAGTGATGACCTTGCCAGCAAACCTTATCAATGTTGCCAAAAGTCGATATTCGATAGGAGTCAGATGAACTTCTGTATCATTTAGAAATACTTGTCTCTTGCACAGGTCAACCTTTACGTTTTCAATAACAAATATCGATTCTTCACTATTTGTACTTAATTTTAATTGATGCCTAATCGCTACACGTATCCGCGCCATAAGTTCGCCTGCGCCAAATGGCTTAGTCAGATAATCATCCGCACCTTCATCCAGTGCTTTGATTTTGTCCTCTTCCTGATCTCTGGCAGAAATGACAATAATCGGAACCTGACTCCACTCCCGCATCCGTTTTGTAACTTCAAGTCCATCTATATCAGGTAAACCAAGGTCTAAAAGCACTATATCTGGATTTCTTGTAGCCAGTTGAATTAATCCATCCTGTCCTGTTATTGACTCACTAAACCGATACCCGTGACTTTGGATTGTGATTTTCAGAAACCGCCGCATCTGAGGCTCATCTTCAATTAAAAGAATCAACCCTTTATCATCAGTCATAATAAACTCATACTAAATTTGTTCTTGTTCAAATTGAGGCGGTTGTCCGCATATGGGGAGGGTAAAACGGAATACCGCTCCTCCGTCATAACGATTCTCTGCCCATATACGACCACCATGTGCATCAATAATAGACCGACAAATTGTTAATCCTAGTCCCATTCCGCCGCTGACGCTTGAGTTACGCACAAATTTTTCAAAAATTTTTTCTTCAGCACCTAGTAGAATACCCGGCCCCCAATCAGCAACTTCTATTGTAACTTCATTTTCCTGAACCATAGCGGAAATGGCTATAGGTGTATCCTGAGGAGTATATTTTAATATATTATCAATCAGATTCATCAAGGTTTGCTCAATTAA
>PDZT01000264.1 GCA_002753105.1 Deltaproteobacteria bacterium YD0425bin50
AAACTCTTTCTTTTTTTTTTTTTTTGTTGTGGCACGACAAAGTTACCCTCTGGTTTATCCTTACTTATAATAAGGCTATCACTTCATGTTAGACCACTACCAAAAATTTTTTCCTTGGTGGAAAAGGCATAGCAATATCTATTCAGATGAAAGTAGTTTTAAAAATATCAAAGAACAAAATGAACTATACGCAAAAACTTAACCGGAAATTACTGATACAAAATACCACAAAATTAAATATTTTGCTAAAATTTAAGCGATATGCGTTTGTTTTTGTCTTGTGTTTGGGTTTCCTAACATTTTCTGCTTGTAGCTCAAATTATTCAGATAAGAAACCAATAAAAGTTGTAAAAGCTGAGCTTAATTTAGAGAATTGGAATTTTGAGAAGGAAGAAATGATAAAGATTGGTATGCATCAATCCTTCTTCCGTTTTGACCGTTTTTTTCCTTACTCACTGCCTCCGCTTCTGACATTGCTAGTTTGTCTGTTTTTGGTTTCGCTGACAATCAAAGCTGGAGCAACCCAGCGCGAGAGTCGCCTGTTTACAGTCTATTGTCTGTTGCAAAGCCTTTTTTATCTTGATGTTACCCTTTTGACGATAGTGACTGAGCGAGAAGTGGCGTTGAGAATAGGTCGTTTGGATCATTTGTTTTTCCTGTTTATTATCCCTTTGATTGTACAGCTTTTTCATGAGATGGTCGGTATTAAAAATCGTCGCTGGCTGGAGTGGGCACTTTACTTTCTGATTTTGATCTGTTTGCCCTTAACTCAAACCGACTATTATTTTGCTGGTGCATATGAATATTTTTTTGGCTTTTTTCCTAAGTCCGGTATTGTCCTTAATTTGTTTGCTTTTTTGGGATTTATAATCAGTTGTTATGGAATAACTCTTCTTTGGCAAGGCCGAAAAATTGCGGTAACTATTGAACAAAGTCTGAAACTAAATTTTTTTTTGGCTGGAGTATTGGTTAATGCTTTCCTGACACTATTAAATATCCTGCCTATTTCGGGCTTGGCAGTTTATCCTCCTGGCAACTTTGGCTTCTTAACAATGGGATTGATGGCTTATGGCATCCTTCAGCATCGATTGCTGGATAGCACCCAGAGCTGGCTCAAAGAGGGTTATATCACTAAATTATTGGCAGGATTTGTTTGGATGCCAATAGCAGGGGCTGTTATGTTCTGGTTTTTCGCACCAGCTAGCACGTTCTATTCCCATCTCTTCAACCGCATTGTGCCTTACTCCATTCCTCCGATTCTATCCTTCTTAACCTGCTTTGGTTTGGCTTCGTTCTGTTTTCTCAAAGGAAGTCGTAATCTGGAAACATTACTGTTTGGTTTTTTATGTACTCTCTGGGGTTTGCTCAATTTAGATGTAACGCTGGTATCGATCATTACCAATGAAAAGATGGCGCTGCAAATCAGCCGCATCGATCATTTCTTTCTTGTGAATAACATGGGTATTTATGCTCATCTCATTTATCGATTGTTGGAACGTAAAAAAGGATGGTGGTTAGTTTATTTTTTCTATGGTGCTGGTTTATTATTTATGCCGCTTACCCAGACCCATTTTTATTATCAGGGCATGTATGAATATTCCTGGGGATTTTTTGCCAGGAAAAACATAGCCTTTGACCTTTTTGGTCTTTTGACCTTTGCAGAAATTTTCTGGTTTGCGCTATTATTATGGAAGTCGGCCATGTGGGAAAATGATTCAATTAAAAGAATCCAATATATTTATTTCCTATCAGGTGCCGTCCTGACAGCACTTTTGAACATGGGGAGCATTTTAGCTCTCAACGGCATTGATTTTTATCCTCCCGGCAACTTCACCTTTATTCCTATCCTGCTTATGGCATTCGGCATCTTCCGTCATGATATTATTCGCATCAATGCCTACACTAAGAAGAGATTGGCAGGCAATACAATCAAATTTTTTATATGGTTAGGCTATCTGGCTTTGATTCCGGTTACATGGTGGGCGATTGGTAAATTTTCTGCGGATCACATTTTCAATCGCATCGTTCCTTATGGTATTCCGCCACTGATCACTTTGCTGGTGGCTGCTTTTATTTCTATGCTATCATTACGATTGGGGCTGAACCAGAAGGAAGCTTTGATCTTCAGTCTGCTCTATCTCCTCTTTACGTTTCTAAATTTAGATATTTTGCTTAACGGTATCGTCACAGATCCCATTGTAGGAATGCGCTTAAACCGTTGGGATCATTTATTTTTTGTTTTTACGCCAGCATTAGTGATGCATTTGGTTTATCAAATTACACAGACTAAGAACTACTGGTTCCTAGTATATGGAGCCTATATATTGGGATTGCTCCTGTCTCTGACTACCCAGAGTGATTATTATATTCATGGAATGTATACATATTACTGGGGTTTTTTTGGGAAAAAAGCGATTTTTTTCGATATAATGAGTCTGTTGTCCGCAGCCTCCATAGTTATCAGCAGCGTAATATCTTTTCAAGTGTATCGCGTAACAGAAATTCCCTGGCATAAAAAGCGCATTTTTTATGTTTTTATAGGAGTAACCAGCTCTGCACTTTTGGCTTGGGGAAACATTCCAGCACTCTATGGTTATGAATTTTATCCATTGGGCAACTTTTCCTTTATCACAGAGTTTTTGCTGGCCTATGGCATATTTAGGCAACACCTTAGGGAAGCGTTGCAACTGATAAGCAATAGTCTGTTTTGGATTTTATTTATGATGGCGATGTGGGGCATTGCGATAATTTTAAGGCACATTTTTCCTAGTAACTGGCAGGTTGGTGGATATTGGCTTGGTATTATTGCGGTCATTCTGTCTTCTAAAATCATTTATAGTTCATTTAAAATCCTCCTGGCACTCTTTTTTAAAGATGAACAGGCACGCTTCCAACAGGTGTTTGAACGACTCTCAAATACCCTCTCCAAAACCAAGTCCATTGCCGATATTCATGAGCATTTGACACACACTTCTTTTGAACACCTGTCAAGCACTCATTTCACGTTGTTGTGGTTCTCCAGCAATCAGGAACAGTTTATGGGTTGGGAACGTAGGAATCAGCAGCAGGGTTTTTTTATAGATAAAACAGGTGAACACAGTCAGAAAGCAGACCATGGCAATAAAAAACCTGAACCCCTGTCTTCTGAACCAGTATTTCTGGACATTGACATAGATCGGCGTGGGCCAGGACAAACCCCCACCATTCGATTGCCTTATGATCATCCTCTACTCCATTTGATTGAATTAGAGCACAGTCTGGTTATTCAGGAACGGGTGGAGTCATTGATTCTGGAAAACGAAATGTCTATAGAACCAGATAATCCTTTGCAAAAATCAGAATTGATACAGCCTGTCTATTTTGAAGGCCAGTTGACTTGTCTGCTGCTGTTTGGAATGAAGATAGATGGATCGAATTATACGGAAGCAGAAAAAAAATTTATATGTCAATTGGGAATATCACTTGGGCCTTACCTTGAAAATGCCAAGTTAGTTCGAGGACTGGAACAGCTCAATAAAGAACTTGAACAAAAGGTAGAAGAACGTACTGCGGAATTAAAAATTGCTAAAGAGTTGGCAGAAAAAGCTTCTCAAGCTAAAGGTGAATTTCTGGCTAATATGAGCCATGAGATAAGAACACCTATGAATGCAATTTTAGGTTTTACAGAACTACTGGAAGGTAAGATAAAAGAAGAACAGAACAAACAGTATTTATCTGCAATTTCATCGTCAGGTAAAACACTGCTCACCTTAATTAATGATATTTTAGATCTTTCTAAAATTGAAGCAGGAAAACTTGAACTTAGATATGATGCAGTTAATCCACGCTCCATTCTAAATGAAATAAAACAGATGTTTTCAAGAAAGGTGGATGAAAAAGGAATTGATTTTTATGTTGAAATTGATGACTCTCTGCCAGAAAGATTTTTGCTTGATGAAGTCCGTTTACGTCAAATCCTTTTAAATTTAACGGGCAATGCCATTAAATTTGTGGACAAAGGCTTTATCAAGCTGTCTTTCAATATAAAATCTGGAAGGGATGAAATTTTAGAACTGGCCTTTTCGGTACAAGATACGGGTATTGGAATTCCCAAAGATGCGCAGGAACGTATTTTTGAATCATTTGAACAGCAAAAAGGTCAGAACGCTTCCAAGTATGGCGGAACCGGCCTTGGATTATCCATAACCAGGCGTCTGATACAAATGATGGGCGGAGAAATATCTGTTGAAAGTGAAGTGGGGAAAGGTTCAACTTTTACTGTTATTTTAAAAAATGTTAAAGTTGCTAAAGTTTTGGATGAGATTAAATCTCAAGATCGTCAAATGATAAGTTCGGTAATGTTTCATAAAGCATCCATATTGATTGCGGATGATGTTGAATACAATAGATTGCTATTAAAAGCTTTTTTAAATTATCCGGAAATGAAGTTGTTCGAGGCTGAGAATGGTAGGGAAGCGATACATCATACTCGGTTGTATCACCCTGATCTAATAATTATGGACATGAAAATGCCAGTAATGGATGGTTATGAAGCGACAAGGCTTTTAAAAAAAGATGAATTTTTAAAAACCATACCAATTGTTGCCATAACTGCATCTGTCATGCTTGAAAATGATGCAAAGATTCTGGAAGCTGGTTGTGAAGCGATATTAAAAAAGCCTTTTAATAAGGAAAAGCTAGTCAGCGAACTTATGCGATTTCTTCCCCATACAATTATGAAGCCAGAGCAGTCGCAGGAGGATAATATAAACGAACAAAGCCTGCTGAAAACAAAGGATTTGTCATTGGAAATTAAAGGCCTGCTTCCTGAATTGTTAAATATTCTTGAAAATGAAATAATGCAAAGTTGGTCTCTGATGAAAGAGATGTTTATCATGGATGAGGTAGAGCAGTTTGCTAAGAGAATACAAGATATTGGCGATCGTTATAAGTTGAAGATTTTGATCAATTGGGGAGAAGAACTGTATCAGCAGGTAAAGAATTTTGATATGGAAAAATTACCTCAAACTTTTGAATATTACCCGGAACTTGTTCATAAAATTAAACAACTTGTATAAAAATTACAAGGAAATAAATAATATGAGTACGAATATCCTGTCAGAACAAAAAAAACCTTTAATTTTGATTGTAGATGATGTGCCAAAAAATCTTCAGGTTGTAGGCAGCCTTTTAACAAATGAAGGGTACAGAATTTCACCAGCCACAAGCGGTTTACAGGCCATCAAAATGGCAGAGAAAATGTTGCCTAATCTCATTCTTTTAGATATAAATATGCCTGAAATGGATGGATTTGAGGTTTGTAATAAACTGAAATCCTTAGAAAAAACAGAGAAGATTCCAATTATATTTTTAACAGCTAGGACAGAAACGGATGATATAGTTAAAGCCTTTCAGACCGGAGCATTAGATTACGTAACAAAGCCGATCAATTCAGCAGAATTATTAGCACGGGTCAAAACTCATTTGGAATTGGCAAATTACAGAATGCACCTTGAATATCTTGTTAAACAGCGTACAAATGAATTATATAAAAAAAATATTGAGCTTACCAATACCAATATCGCTTATGCCCGATTTGTACCATCTGAATTTCTAAACCTGTTGAATAAAAAAAATATATTATCAGTTCATTTAGGTGATAATGTTCAGAAAGAGATGACTATCTTTTTTGCAGATATCCGCTCATTTACAGCTTTATCAGAATCAATGACACCAAAAGAAAATTTTATTTTTTTAAACTCATATTTGGAAAAAATATGCCCTGTCATACGTGAACACGATGGATTTATTGATAA
>PDZT01000265.1 GCA_002753105.1 Deltaproteobacteria bacterium YD0425bin50
GAACCGGACAATCCTCATTTTTTTGAACCATGGGTGGTCGTCGCGTCCCGAATAGCCGCAACCCGTCGTTTGCGCGTTAATGTGACCAGCTATCAAGGAGGATATGAACCGAATCCGCACGGGTGAAGACTTAGAAACCGCTCGACGACTGTGCAAGTCAAAAAAATGAGGATTGTCCGGTTCCAAGATGACATACCGGCTTCTGTCTTAAAGGGGCTGTATCAAGGACTTGTAATAAGACGGGGGCGTAAAAGACGAACTGAATACAGTAAAGAGATATGGAGGGAGGGGGCGGTCTTACGGGGCTTACCGCACCTGCAAGGTAACCATCTCATAGGTCAATTGTTCGAGATCGAGGTTTCCGTTGGGGTTGGTATCCACACCGAAATAGAAATGGTAGGCACCACGTGGCCATTGCGATTCTTGCAAGATCAAACTGGCCGGGATACTGACCAGTGGGAACTGTAGCCCCGCATGTAGGCCTTGTTTCCAAATCCATGCGCCGTTGTCTTGCGTTAAACATTTCAAGCCTGCGTTGGGGAACTCCCCGCAGAGGAAATAATCAACCTCGACCCCTTCTTTCTTGCGTGGGTCTAGTGCAATCCATAATCCAAACGGTGCGTTTTCTTCGATGATTGGTGTTCCATCTTGCCCCGCAACCGACAGCCCAATTCCCGGCGGTACGGGATTGACCGTCACGCTGACGGTGCCCTGTTCTGAGGATAAGCCGTAGGTATCCGTCACAAAAAGCGAGAAGACAAGATCGGTCGGTTCATTGACATGTGGGCTGGTAAACGTTGGGTTATAAACGGTATAGCCGGACAGCTCGACCGTTGGTCTGCTTTGTTGGACCGGTATCGCTACGTTTGGTTTTCAGTGTTAGTTTGGTTTTTGAGAGAGGGTAGAGGGGCTGGTATTCGCTGTTTACCGCATTGGCTGTAAATACACATAATGTTAAGCAGAGAATGATCTGAATTAAAATGGATGGGTTCCGGTAGCGACTCTTCATCTTACGCATACATATCATTACTTATAAGCCATAATTTAACATCGTTGCAAAAGCACAAAGATTTATATACGTTGTTTTATTTTTAATCATTAAAATTAAGAACTGCTGACAAAATACTTGATAGCGTGATGCCTTATTTCTTAAAGGCTTTACTTTATTAATTTAAAAAAGTAAATCAAAAAAATATTTAATATTGATTATCGTTTCGGCCATTTGTCCTGAACACGATTAAAGGATTAAAGGATAGACAGGATTTAAGAACTTAATTTTTTAGCTAATCATGGCAATCATGTAATCCTATAAATCGTGTTCAGACAATTAACTGGCCGAAACGAGAATCAAGGCTAAAATATTTTATATTTTTACCCTCAACTTGAAAATAAACGCCTACAAAACAGCAAACTCCATATCCCTTGACTTTTGAATGAAGATATCGCATGTTTATATAAAAGTAACTACCTACTCAGGGTTAGACAACTGAATGTATCAATAGAGAGAACCGCCATGGAATTTGACAAAGAAACAGACGATTATGATAACCCATGGAAAGAGATGCTATCGCATTACTTTAAGGATTTTATGTATTTCTTTTTTCCATGGGCAGCTAAAGATATAGATTGGAACTGCGGCTACACGTTTTTAGATAAAGAATTGCAGCAGGTTTCAAGGGATGCGGAACTGGGGAAACGCTATGCGGATAAACTGGTTCGGGTATTTCGTAAAGATCAAACCGAAGCGTGGGTACTGATCCATATTGAAATTCAGGCGCAAAAAGAATCCGATTTTCCCAAACGGATGTATGTGTATAACTACCGCATATTTGATCAATACAACCGACATACTGTCAGTATGGCGATCTTGGCAGATGACCATGCCCACTGGAAACCAGACCGCTATCAGGAACAGTTATGGCGGTGTAAAATTGGGTTTCAGTTTCCAGTAGTTAAGCTGTTAGACTACCGGAAAACATGGGAAAAACTTGAAAAGAGCAAAAATCCATTTGCGATTGCGGTGATGGCACATCTGAAAACCATGGAAACCCGACAAAACGACGAAGCGAGAAAATCATGGAAGGTGCTATTGATTCGTAATCTGTATGAAGCGGGATATCAGAAGAAAGACATCATCCTGCTTTTTGCCTTTATTGATTGGATTATGCGATTGCCACAAGATTTAGAAAAAAATTTTTGGACAGAAATTTCTCAAATAGAGGAGGAAAAACATATGCCGTACATTACCAGTGTTGAAAGAATGGGAATCCAAAAAGGGATAGAACAGGGAATTCTGCAAGGGATGCAACAAGGAATGCAGAAAGGGATTCAACAGGGAATGCAGAAAGGGATTCAACAAGGAATGCAGAAAGGGATTCAGCAAGGAATGCAGAAAGGGATTCAACAAGGAATGCAGAAAGGGATTCAGCAAGGAATTTTAGATATTTTAACGCTTAGATTTATGTCTATTCCTAAATCCGTAATTAAAAAAATTCAAGCGGTTTCGAATCCTGAGGTGTTGAACGCATTGTTGAAAAAAGCAGTTCAGGCAGAGTCCTTGGAAGGATTTGTACAGGGGATGGATACTTAATTTTCATGGACAAGTTCATCATACTATGGGGTGCATTCCCAAAATATGACAACAAATAAATAATGAAAAATGGTACCGATTTTCTTTCATTTAATATCACAAAACCCCGAAGGGGTTAGACATACCAGCCCAGGGCAACGCCCTGGGTAATGGATACAAACGGTTTTTAGCCCTGAAAGGGCGTGACATATAAAAAATAGAAGATTAATTTTGTCCCAATCATTATTAAAAGTGCTTCATCATCAAAATAAAACTTTTTTTAAAGAAGAGCTAAAAATTTTCCTGCACTGACGAAACTGCTACATGATTGTGGTTTTCCATGACACGGACTTTCACCATGCTGATTAATCGCCCTCAGTTCATTTTTAAAAATTACTTGACTTCAATACGTTCTATGAATATAAAAATTTTTTAAATAATAAGCTACACAAGGTAAGAATTATTTTTATGATAAACATTATGGTTATAAACATGCTATTGCTTCAGTTAGTCCTATCCATTTCGGCGATCCTATCCGAGATTAGACAATCGGGCTGATAATGGCGTTGTTTCAATAACCCCAAAAAATAAAAAAAACCGTTATCAGTCAATTATCGATGATAACGGTTTTTTTATTTCTGGAGTTAGTTAAGATAATGCACTACAAATAATTTTTTATGGAAACGTTTCAATCAAAACAAATAAATAATGGGGTAAAGGTATGAGTGAAAATGTGATTATTTTTGATACAACATTGCGTGATGGTGAACAGTCTCCGGGTGCAAGCATGAATACTGCTGAAAAATTACGGATTGCCAGTCAATTGGAAAAGCTCGGTGTTGGCGTTATTGAAGCTGGGTTTCCCGCTGCATCTGAAGGCGATTTTGAAGCTGTGGAACGTATTGCAGCAAAAATTCATGGGCCTAGCATTGCAGCCCTTTGCCGAACAACCAAAAGTGATATTGATCGGGCATGGAATGCAGTTAAATCATCACCAAAACCTCGGTTACATACTTTTATTGCGACCTCGGATATTCACATGGCGCATAAATTAAGAATGAACCGAGAACAGGTCGTGAAGGCTGCTGTGGAAGCGGTTAGGTATGCAGGTACTTTTACACATGATATTGAATTCTCAGCAGAAGACGGCTCTCGATCCGATAGAGATTTTTTATGCCGAATTTTTGAGGCAGCTATTGAAGCGGGAGCAACGACCATTAATTTACCTGATACTGTTGGGTATGCAATACCTGAAGAATTTGCAGATTTAGTGGCATATTTAAAAACCCATATCCCCAACATCAATAAAGCAATCATTAGTGTTCATTGCCATAATGATTTGGGATTAGCCACAGCCAATACCTTGGCTGCAATTAAGGCTGGTGCAAGACAAGCAGAAGTTACGATTAACGGAATTGGCGAGCGTGCAGGGAATACATCAATGGAAGAAGTGGTGATGGCTATCAACACCCGCATCGATTATATGAATCATGTGAAAACGAATATCAATACATCGCTGATTTATCCAACAAGCCGCTTGGTTAGCACAATTTCAGGTATTATGGTTCAACCCAATAAGGCTATTGTCGGTGCAAATGCATTTGCGCATGAAGCTGGAATTCATCAGGATGGTGTTTTGAAAAATCCAATGACTTATGAAATTATGAAACCTGAAACCATTGGATTGTCAAGCAATCGATTAATTCTTGGAAAACATTCCGGGAGACATGCGTTAAACTCGCAGTTATTAGACATGGGGTACAATTTAAGTGAAGAAGAACTGAATTTAGTGTTTACAAAATTTAAACAACTTGCTGATAAAAAGAAAAATCTTGTCCATGAAGATTTAGAATCATTGGTAACAGAGGGTATTTTGAGAAGCAGTGATGTATTTAAACTTGAATATCTTCATGTTACCAGCGGTACTACAGTATATCCTACAGCAAGTGTTTCAATTACAATCAATGGTCGTTCGGTTAAATGTACCCGCGATGGAAATGGACCAATCGATGCCACATTCAATGCGATTGAGGAGCTTACCAGAACGCAATCTGAATTACTCAGATTTTCTGTCAGTGCATTAACTGGAGGAACTGATGCCCAAGGCGAAGTTACGGTTCGTCTTCGGGAAAATGGTTTAATCGCGTTAGGCCGTGGCGCTGATCCAGATATTATTATTGCAAGCGCTAAAGCGTATATCAATGGTCTGAATCGGTTAGAGTATTTAAAAGAACATCCCATATTAACACCTGAGGTGATTTAACAAACCAAACGCATAAGGAATGATCTATGAGCAGCAATTCACATGAAGGTATTCATATCACATGTCCGCACTGTGATACTATTAATCGGTTACAATCCGATCGACCTATAGGCAATAGTATATGCGGAAAATGTAAACAGCCTATGTTTATTGGAAAACCAATCACGCTGACTACTGACAATTTTTACAAACACATCAATAATCATCAAATACCTGTATTGGTCGATTTTTTTGCTGACTGGTGTGGCCCCTGTAAAATGATGGCACCCATCATTGATCAGGCAGCTCGTGAATTAGAACCCAAAATCCGATTAGCCAAAATCAATACAGATCAGGAACGATCTATATCTGAAACCTTTCAAATCGTTAGTGTCCCAACGCTTATTTTATTTAATCAGGGTAAAGAAGCGCTTCGTAATTCAGGAGCACTGAATTTATCGGCTTTAAAACACTGGCTTGTTTCTTATCTGTCAGATAATAAATAAGACATCGCAGTATGGGGCGAGTTTGCCTCGCCCCATGGAGACTATGTCGTAATTCAATTTGCGATATTAATTCGTATACATGTAGGGGCACGATGCATCGCGTATTGTCTTGAACTGTGATTCGTCTGATTTATGTGATTAACTATAATAATCATAGCGATCACATGAATCAAATGAATCACAGTTCAAGACAAAAAAATAAGTTATAAAATTGCTATTCCTTATCCGTTCATTTTCTGTTATCCAAAACCGCTATAAATTTTTGCAATTCGTTTTCAAGTGACTTCATCAATTCTTGTATCTTTTCTATTTCCCCTGCTTTTCCTGCTGTTTCAATTTTTGAAGTTACATCATACAGTCTGATAGCTGAAGCATTTGCTACAATTCCTTTCAGCCTATGGGCTTGAAATAATAATTCATGAATATCCTTGCGTTCCACTGCGTTGT
>PDZT01000266.1 GCA_002753105.1 Deltaproteobacteria bacterium YD0425bin50
GGTATATGGTACAATTCCTGTAGCTTTTTACGGGCAGGATGTTCGTTTCATGGACATTGTAAAAAAATACGCTAAACAATATCATCCAGATATTCAAGAAAATCAACGAACAATTCAAACAATTCAAGCATGGGTCAGTGTTCTTGGCTTAACCGAAGCTTTAAAACGAGCGGACAAAGAAGGTGATCTTAGTGGTTCAGGTATTTTGCACAAAGGTTTTGAAACATTCAGAGACCTTGATATTGGATTGGGTTTATCACCAATTAATATTACCAAAACTGATCATCGACCTCAGACAGGAGTAAACATATATCAAATTGTAAAAGATCAATTTGTATATTGTGCGGATGTTGATCTTAAAAAAACATGGCCAGAACAATGGGAAAATGAATGGATGGGATGGTAAGAAACTAAAGGATTATGACCATAATGGAAATACAGTTAAATTCAAAAATACTATCGCTAATACATAAAGGCGTAGAGATTCGATGTCCTTATTCTGTAGATATTGGTGAAGAAGTGGATATCGAAAGAATATCGAATCACAATGTAATTATTTATCCGGGAACGCGACTATATGGACCAGAGACTTACATTGGTGAAGGGGCTATTATTGGACATGAAGGACCGGCAACGATACATAACTGTCAAATTGGGCCTCATGTAAAACTGAGCAGTGGGACATTTACACAGGCGATTTTTTTATCTCACGCGGTTGTAGGGCCGGGTGCGCATATTCGAGAAGGAACAATTTTTGAGGAATATGCAAGTGCGGCACATACAGTTGGCCTTAAACAAACGATTTTGTTTCCGTATGTAACGCTGGGCAGTTTAATCAACTTTTGCGATTGCCTGATGAGTGGTGGAACAGGCGCTAAAAATCACAGTGAAGTGGGGAGTTCTTATATTCATTTTAATTTTACCCCCAATCAGGATAAAGCAACGCCATCGTTGTTTGGAGATGTCCCTCAAGGTGTCATGTTAAATCAGCAGCCGATTTTCCTCGGTGGTCAAGGCGGAATCGTTGGCCCATGTTGTATTACCTTTAATACAGTTATCGCAGCGGGCAGTCTTTATAGAAAGGATGAATTCAAACCCGGCCGACTCCTTTTTGGCAAAGATTTAAGTGGTGGGAGTGTCCCATTAGAACCTCAAATATACAAAACAGTAAAGCGTATTGTAATCAATAATATCACCTATATCTCCAATCTTATAGCTTTAATGCGCTGGTATGATCTTGTAAGACGCCAATTTATTGGAGGGGATTATTTTTCTGAAGAACTGTTTATGGGCTTAAAAAGTAAATTAACCATGGCTATTGATGAACGCATTAAACGCTTTTCTGAATTTTGTGAAAAAATGCCTTGTTCAGTCCAGTTGCTTCAGGAAATACTCAAGGAATCAGAACCATCTCTGTTAATACAACAAAAAACAATGCTGTTTGAGCGCAAGACTGAACTGGTGAACACACTGAATCATCTTCGAACTCTGGATACTCATGAGCGCGACCGGGATTGCTTTATTGCCTTCATTCAAAAAGGGATTAATCGTTATGGAAAAGATTATCTTGCAGTAATTAAAGGACTTAGTAATAATGAAACCCAAATTGGAACCACTTGGCTCCAAACAATTGTTGACACAGTAATGATGCGTATTTTTGACATTATTCCTTTATGTAAACCTTAAGCTGTCAAAGGATAACAGAGTGAAACGCCTATTTGGTACAGATGGCATACGTGGCATGGTAAATGAGTATCCCATGACACCTGAACTGATACAAAAACTTGGCAAGGCCATTGCCTTATTCTGTATTCAGGAAAATGACAATAAAGATAACCATCCATTGCATGTTGTGATTGGCAGAGATACCCGAATTTCAGGTCAAATGCTTGAATCTGCTTTGATTTCTGGTTTATGTTCTATGGGAATTCATGTGTATCTTGCGGGTATCATTCCAACACCCGCAATTGCTTTGTTAACCCGACATCAAAAAGCATGTTTAGGGATTGTCATTTCTGCCTCACATAATCCCTATCATGACAATGGGATAAAATTATTTCAATCCAATGGCTATAAGTTATCTGAAGATAAAGAAGCTGTAATTGAACAGTTCGTGTTTGACAATTCTGAACAGAAAACTAAAAATGATCCCGGACTTGTGTTTACTTTAGACAATGCAGAACAAATCTATCTTGAATTTTTAATACAAGCATTTTATTGTCAGCGTAAAAATTTTCATGTGATTATGGATTGCTCCAATGGTGCAATGTTTCGGGTTGCCCCTAAGTTATATCAACACTTAGGCTTTCATAGTGAAACCTTGCACGTAACGCCAAATGGTAAAAATATCAATCTGTTCTGTGGTTCTGAATATCCAGAAGAGCTGGCAAAAAAAGTGGTAGAAACCCATGCAGATGTAGGATTTGCTTTTGATGGAGATGGAGATAGAATGATTGCCATTGATGAAAAAGGCAATATCATTACAGGCGATCAAATTTTATCAGTATGTTCTTGGTTTGCTAAAAAAAATGGAAAACTGAACAATAATACAGTAGTGAGTACCGTCATGAGCAATGCAGGCTTGACTGCTTTCCTGACTGACTTGGAAATCAATCATGTCAAATCCCAGATTGGAGACCGTCATGTATTGGAAACCATGCTCAGTTATGGTGCAACCATTGGCGGCGAAGATTCTGGACATATGATTTTTTTAGATACTCACACCACAGGTGATGGTCTTTTATCTAGCTTACGATTGCTTGATGTGTTGAGTGAATCTTCTGAACCACTTTCCAGCTTTACGAAAAAAATGTCTGTTTTCCCACAGGTATTAATGAATGTTGAAGTAACTCAAAAAATTGAACTCAGCTCTATTCCAGAAATAAACCAACTGATTGAAGATATTAAAGCAAAACTTGGCAGCAAGGGCAGAATATTACTCCGCTATTCAGGAACACAACCTCTTTGCCGGGTAATGGTCGAAGGGCCAACACAAGAAGAAACGCATCAGTATTGTAAACGTATTGCTGATACCATTAAAAACGCTATCGGAGTAGCATGATATAGATGAATGATCAGGCCTCTACCCAAAAAAAACTGAGTATTCAACTCAATACTCATACCCATGAATGTGTTTACCTGTCTGAACAGAATCGAACAGATGTGTATTTTTCTGCTGAGACGTTTAGTTCTGAGCATTATGAAAAAATCATCAATCAAGGGTTTAGACGAAGTGGTAAGATTTTTTATAAAAACGTTTGCAAAGAATGTTCAGAATGTATTCCCATAAGAATTGAAGTTGATCGTTTTAGGTTATCAAAATCACAGAAAAGGGCTTTAAAAAAGAATCAGGATATACGAATTGTTACTGAGCCAGTTTCTTATCAAAAAAATGATTTTGTATTGTATAAGAAATACTGTCAAAGTAAACATTCCCGTATTGAAATAAAATATGATTATATTGGTTTTTTAATCGACACCCCCATTCCTACTGAAATGATGCGCTATTATTACAATGATATGTTAATAGGGATTGGGTGGATTGATATTTTGCCAAACTCCTTGAGCAGCGTATATTTTGCATTTGATCCAGAATATAGCGATAGAAGTTTAGGCGTCTTTTCAGTTTTAAAGGAAATTGAATTGTGCAAAACAAGAAATAAAAAATGGCTGCAACTTGGCTTCTGGATAGAATCCTGTCCAAAAATGTCATATAAAAACCAATATAAACCCCATGAGCTACTCATCAATGGGAAATGGAAACAAGTTGAATAATGCCTTAATCTTCGTTTCGGCCACAATGTAGGGGCGATGCTTATCATCGCCCTTTTGGAGGGCGAACACAAGGTTCGCCCCTACAATTCTGTCACGGCAATGAATAATGTCTGGCCGAAACGATGATCAAGGCCTTGAATAAGAAGACAATCGCTATTAAAAAAAAAGGATAACATGATCACATGATCGATTCAGCAAAACATATCTTATCTCATCGCAAAACATATTATTCCCAGAATGGCGAAGATGGCGTACTGGAATATATTCTTTCTAAAATTCCAGATAAAAACGGTTGGTGTGTAGAAGTTGGCGCATGGGATGGAAAGAGCTTAAGCAATACATTTCTTTCTGCTGTAAAATATCAATATCGAGGGATATTTATTGAGGGGTATAAACCCACCTATCAGAATTTATGCAATAATTTAGGTCAGATGGATCAATGTATCTGCATGAATAATTATGTTAAATCAACGGGTGCGAACTCGCTGGATAACATTTTCAAACAAACCCCGTTACCCAAAACATTCGACCTTATTTCAATTGATATTGATGGGGATGATTATCATATATGGAAGTCATTTAAAGAATATCATCCAAAAGTAGTGATTATTGAAATCAGTATTCGGGATAAACCCCATGTTTTTCGAATAGGTAGAGAAGGCTTTGCTGTGATTCGGGTGAATAAAGAGATATGGTGGGGCGAATGCTCAACTTTACTGGCCATGACTGAGTTAGCGAATAGAAAGGGATATCGTCTTGTGGCTCAAGTCGGATGTAATGCCATCTATGTAAAACAAGAATACCTGCATCTGTTTCACAAAAGAGAAGTGTTACCGAGTGAAGTGTTTACATATGAAGGCCTTTTCAATTTTGAATTACAGTTTAATGATATAAAAAATTTGGGATTTTGGCCAGTTGTACATTGGTTGTATTGTCGATTCAAAGACCAGATAGTCTTGCCTATTAAGCGTATGAAAGAAAAAAATAAAACCTAAACCCAAAAACCATAATTCAATTGAGGTGAGCAATAAAATCGATGATATGTGGAAAAACTATAGATGAATTTTTATCAGAGATAATGCGGTTTCATGGATTTAAAGCGCCGGGGATCGTGTTGGGTGGCATCATGGTAGATTATTGTCAGGAATTAATTGGCGCTGGAGTGGAGGCTGATGCGATTGTAGAAAGCATCCATTGCCTACCTGATGCGGTTCAGCTATTTACACCTTGTACTGTTGGCAATGGATGGCTAAAAGTTCTGGATTGGGATAAATATGCCCTGAGCTTATATAACCGAAAAACAGTATTGGGTTTCAGAATATGGGTGGATACTGAGAAAACAAAATCATATCCTGATTTATACAACTGGTATATGCGCCTTGTCCCCAAAAAAGAACTTTCATCAGAACGTGTCATTAATGCTATTTTTACAGCAGAAAGAAATGTATTATCCTATCAGGCAATTCAGATAACACAGCATAGTGATCGACACAAAAAAGGGGAAACAGGTATTTGTTCATCTTGTGGCGAAGCCTATTCATTAAAACAGGGAACTAGTTGTTTATCCTGTCAAGGACATTGCTATTATATTAAAAATCCTAATTAAGGAGCTTTAATTTTGAATACCCCTAAAAGAAGTTTGATTTTTAATTTGAATCCATTTCAGGTAAGGCTTCTTTTTCCAATTTTAATAGCGATTTCGGTAATTTTTATTCTTATTGCTGTCATGTATTATGTTTCATATCATACAGATATGATCGTATATGAAAATAAAGCAGCAACAACAATTCTTTATCAATCCAATCTTGGAAAGTTAGAATTATTATTACCCATGATGATTATTGTTCTATCATTTCTTGTGATTATTCTAATATATTGGTCTTACTATGTTTCAAATAAAATTGTTGGGCCTTGTGAACGGGTCATGCGTGAAATGGATCAGATCATTGAAGTCGAGTCACAAGCTTT
>PDZT01000028.1 GCA_002753105.1 Deltaproteobacteria bacterium YD0425bin50
CATTTTTTTGATCATGGTTAACACTATAGGATTTAATCATGACACAGCCAGAATTATCAAAACAAAAATTAAAAAAAGATACTGATGAAAAAAAAGATACTCAATATTTAAAATTAACCCCTGAAGAGAAAGCCGACGACCCGCAAACTGCCTTGAAATATCAGGCGTATATGTTGTCTATTATTCGAAATATTCATGAAGCGGAAAGTTTCGACCAAGTCTTACCTTTTTTGGAAAAAAAATTACGTGCACTGTTACAAGCCGAGCGATTAACGGTTTATCAAAAAAGTCGAAATGGCAGAGAAATCATTTCAAAATTTAAAACCGGTGAAGAAATTAAAGAAATTCGTCTTCCGTTAAGTCCTTCTTCAATTGCGGGTTATGTTGCGTTGAGTCATAAGCCGTTACGGTTGGATGACGTATATGATTCAGAATACTTAAAATCGATTCATCCTAGGCTTACGTTTGATCAGAGTTATGATCGTAAATCAGGTTTTCGTACCCGCTCTATGGTTGTTACACCAATTCATTTTAAAGGCACTTTACTGGGCGTTTTACAAATCATCAATAAAATCGGTGGAGGTATTTTTTTAGATCAGGATTTTAAACATGCTCAGCAATTGGCTGTGATTATTGGTCAAAAATTTCAGTACGACATGCAAGCCACTCAGAGTCCCTTCCATTATCTGATTCAGAAAAAATTAATTACACAAGAGAAATTAGAAGAGTTAAACAAAAAATCATCACAAGAAAAAGTATCTGTGGCCTATCTGCTCATGAAAGAAGAACATCTTTCACCTGAAGATATTGGGGAATCGTTAGAACGCTATTATCAAGTGCCTTTTTTTAAATACGATCCTAATGTCAAGCTGCCAAGCACATTAATGAAAGATATTAAGTCATCTTATTTAAAAAATAACCGATGGATTCCAATAGGCGGAGATTTAGACAAGGCAAGTATTCTGATCGACGATCCGAATGATCCGCAGCGGATCATGGAAATTCAAAAAATCCTGAACGCACAAAGCTATGATATTAAGGTGGGGTTCCCAGAAGATATTTTACGGTATTTAGGGGAAGATGTTGAGTCCATACCTGAAAAAGATGAAAATGTTAAAATGGATGAGTTAATTAGTAAGCTTCAAGATGATGGCAATTTACAAGGTGCTGATGAAGAGATCGGAGATAGTATTAGTTCCGCGAATGCGAATGAAGCAGCAGTCGTTACACTTGTGAATCAATTAATTGTTGAAGCGACTAAACAAAAAGCATCCGATATTCATATAGAACCCGGCAAAGGAAAAGATTTATCAAAAGTACGTATGCGTATAGATGGTTCATGTATTCATAAATTTGATATTCCGCCAAGTCATATTCGTGCTGTTATTGCGCGTATAAAAATCATGTCAAAGCTGGATATCGCAGAACGTAGGAAACCGCAGGATGGAAAAATTGCGGTCAAATACAAAAATCAAACCATTGAACTTCGTGTTGCCACAATTCCTACGGTTAATGGCGAAAGCGCGGTATTAAGAGTGCTTGCATCTGGAAAACCGTTACCTTTTGATAAATTGAATCTGTCAACTTGGAATGAGTCAGAAATTAAAAAACTCGTTGAACATCCTCATGGTATTTTTCTGGTTGTTGGCCCAACAGGTTCAGGAAAAACAACAACGCTACATGCAGTTTTAGGATACATCAATACGCCTGACAGAAAAATCTGGACAGCCGAAGACCCGGTAGAAATTACCCAAGACGGTTTACAGCAAGTCCAAATTCAACCCAAAATTGGCTTTACTTTTGCCGCTGCATTGCGTTCTTTTTTACGGGCTGATCCTGATGTTATTCTGATTGGAGAAATGAGAGATCAGGAGACTGCTCATATTGGTGTTGAAGCATCATTGACAGGTCATCTGGTCTTTTCAACCTTACATACAAATTCTGCTCCTGAAACCATTACCAGATTACTTGATCTGGAGCTAGACCCGATGAATTTCGCCGATGCATTGCTAGGCATTTTAGCACAACGACTCATGAGAACCTTGTGTAAATGTAAGGAAAAATACGCTCCAGATGATCAGGAATTTAAACAAATTTGCCATGCCTATGGAGAAAGTTACTTTCCGGAATTAAAGATTAACCCAAAAGAGCTGACGCTTTTTAAACCTAAAGGCTGTGATATCTGTGATAAATCAGGATATAAAGGCAGAACGGGTATTCATGAATTATTGGTTGCAACACATGAAATGAAGCAACAAATATCAAAAGCAACGGATATCACGAAGATTAGAGAATTAGCAATATCACAGGGAATGAGAACACTGATTCAAGATGGAACAATAAAGGTCATTAAAGGCCAAACAGATTTTATTCAGTTAAGGCGTGTTGCTGTTGCGTAAATAACGCTGATTCTACCGGATTTCTCTCTTTTTGATCCAAACTATACAATTTAATTCGGTTTTTGCGATGAAAAACTTAGTTTTATTTTTGGTAATACTGTTATTTATTACAAATACATATGCAGAGGAACTGACTCCCGAAAGGATAGAAAAAGAATCCATACGGGCGATTTATATTCCTATGGCCGATACCTATGCCGGCATTGTTGCATTTGAAAAATATCGAGATAAAATGGTGTATGCTGAATATTCTATTGAAAGAATGGCGAGCTGGCCAGAATTGCGAGCTTATTTTATTTCAGGCGAAGTGGATATGGCATTTATCATGTGTCCAATGGCAATGGACATGTTTTTAGAACAACCCAATTTTCGATGTGTCAGTTTAATGCAGCGGGATGGCAGCGCATTAGCCATCAATGATCTTTTAAATGTTCATGTAAACCTATCTCCAAATAAAGCGGATCGAAAACCTGACTATAAAGTTGCCAATGCATATACTCAAATTAAAAACGAAATAGGGAAGCCCAGTCAATGTGCGGTATCCTCTCTGCTGGCAACGCAAACTGTCGTGTTGTATAAATATCTAAAAGATTATGGTAAAACCTTGGCGCTTGGCAGAGGTGAAACAGAAGATGTTGTTGCTGTTGCTGTTGCCCCAATCAATTCTCCAGCATTTATCAAAAAGAACAATTCAAGAGGTATTCCCGCCTCATTTGAACAATCGTTGCCTTGGGCAGATGTTGTTGAAACGCAAAAATTTGGTCATGTGGCATGGTATTCAAAAGATGTCATTGTATGGCCAAATGGTCATGTTGAATGTATTGTCATTGCTACGGATGACTGTATAAAAAGTAAAAGTCATGCATTAAAAGAAGTGATTCAGTACATTCATCAGGCAGGATTAGATATTGAAATGGCAAGACATAAAGGCAGTCAAGATATGCTTGCTATTTCAGATACTATACGGCTGCATATACCTGAACACAACGAAGAAGCCATTCTTCAAAGTTTACGACCTGATTTGAATGTCATCAATTATAAAAATTTGAATGTAGATAAAAAAGGCTTGAAACTCATTATGGAGTTGGCTGTGGAGGCTAAAATTTTAAAAAAATTCCTTGATATAGATGCGTTTACAGATGAACATTTTTCAACGGATATTACTCAAATCAAAAATTGAACAGCTTATAGTAAACACGCACTGAACTTACTTTATAGTATATAAGGAGGTTGTATGACATATGCTACATCTGAAATGGTTTATGAAGAAGATTATATAGAAGAAGAGGAAGAAGAAACACCTCAAAACGAAGTATTCCACGAAACAAATGAGGAATCAGAAATAATTATTCTCGCAGAATCTTATCAGCAAACTCCCGTAGATGAAACCGCAAGTATGTTAAAAGAACTATCAGAATTAGACTTACCTTCGGAGGATGGTGTCCCTATGGAAACAAACTGGCATAGACTACAAATGAACTTTTTAATCGAATTAGTACATTCTCTTTGGCCTGATCGTACGGATTATTTTGTTGGCGGCAATATGTTTATTTATTTCAGTATGCAGCAAATTAAGAATAAAGACTACAAAGGGCCTGATTTTTTTCTGGTAAAAAATACAGATGGGACAAGAGATCGCGATTCTTGGAAATTATGGGAAGAGCAAGGTCTATATCCTGATGTTATCATAGAATTAGCATCCCCATCTACCATACATATTGATAAAAAAAAAAAAAAACAGATGGGACAAGAGATCGCGATTCTTGGAAATTATGGGAAGAGCAAGGTCTATATCCTGATGTTATCATAGAATTAGCATCCCCATCTACCATACATATTGATTTAAACGAAAAAAAACAGCTTTATGAACAAACATTCCGTACATCTGAATATGTTTGCTATGATCCAAAAAAAAATAAATTGCGGGGATGGCGTTTAATCCAAAAAAAATATGAAGACATGCCTCAAAATGAGAAAGGCTGGTTGTGGAGTGAAGAATTGGGAGTCTGGCTGGGGCAATGGAAGGGTGAATTTTTAAAAACTCAAAGGACATGGATACGGTATTATACAGTTGAGGGAGAACTTGTTCCTACATTTGCAGAGATAGCTGAAGCAAAGACTAAACGGGCTCAAGCTGAAACGCAACGTGCTGAAGTGGAGGCAAGCCGTGCTGAAGCTGCAGCTAAACGTGCCGAAGAAGAGTCCAAGAAAGCTGAAGCTGAAACAAAACGTGCTCAGGATGCAGAAGCAAAAGCTCAGGCTGCTCAGGAAGAAATTCTCCGTTTACGAGCTTTGCTTGCTATGCAAGGTTCGTGATATTCACCAATAAAGGCCTTGATCTTCGTTTCGTCCACAATGTAGGGGCGATGCTTGTCATCGCCCTTTTGGAGGGCGAACACAAGGTTCGCCCCTACAATTCTGTCACGGCACGAATAATGTCTGGCCGAAACGATGATAAAAAAATAAACAAATCATAACTCAATTCACTTCAATGGAACATAATAACAATTGAACCTAACTCATATAGCATCAATCAAGCACGTATTGAAAAGCGTTATCGGGAGAAATTTATTTAAGTGGTTTACGCTGATAAGCATTATTCCTTTGGCCTTATTTAGCGCTGTAACCTATTACACCACGTATCAATTTTTAAAAGAACAAATTTTTTGCTTCTTATATGAATCGGCTGAACTCAGAAGATCAAAAATTGATACTTATTTTTCTGAAATTTTAATTGATCTTAACTTGCAGTCACGTTCAGAAGCAAATTCCAGAATTCTACAAAATTTAATCTCTGCCTATACTATCAGTGATAACAGCCTGAATGATTTTGTAAAAAGTTATCGCAGCGTTAGAATTACTGAATATCAATGCGTTGATTTGCGTAACTTAAATCAAATTAAAGGCTATAGAAATATCTATTTAATCGATAATAAAGGCAATATTTTATTTACTGCAGATGATGTAAGTGAGATTGGTACCAATGTCTTTATGAAAAATACGCTGTTTGCCAAAGCATGTAAAAAAGCTTTAGATACTGGCAAGCCCACTTTTTCAGATTTTGAATTGTATGATAACAAAGAAATTACTGGTTTTTTAGCTGAAGTCATTTTGAACGATTCGGGTGATAAAATCGGATTGATTGTATTTCAGATTGATACCCAAAAAATTGATAAAATCGTTGCTCAAGCAAGTATGATTTACAAAACATATGATACTTATCTTGTGGGTGAAGATTTAAAAATGCGAACCAATTCAATTCTGGATACCCAGAAAACAGCATTAAATACCATCGTCAATACAACACAAACCCAAGAATGGAAAAAAAGAATCAGGCAGCATACATCTGAACATGTTGAGGCCATTACTTACTTGGGCAGAAATGCTTATAATGTTATTGGTATCCATGAAAAGCTAACTATTGCTGATGTACCCTTTGCAATTATTGCTGAAATAAGTGTTAAAGAAGCATTTTTTCAGTTATACCTGATAGAAATTATCGCATTTTTTTCGTTGTTCTTTATTTCAATCCTTGTATTCTTGCTTGCTTTTTATCAAACCCGTAAGATAATTTTCCCAATTGTGAAAATATCAGAATGGGCTAAAGCTGTTGCATTAGGCGATCTTTCTCAACGAGACGTGAGTCAAGAAAAAAATGAAATCGGTGAAATGGCTCGAAGTCTTTCTACTGTGGTGAATTCTTTTAAGGATATTGTGAAAAGAGCGAATGCTGTTGCAGAAGGCGATTTCCAAATAGAAATTACACTTCGTTCTGAAAAAGATGAGCTTGGAAATGCCATTCAAAAAATGGCCGCCACATTACAGAATATAACACATCAGGCCAATACAATATCTTTAGGCAATTATACGATGGATATTATGCCTTTTTCTGATAAAGATAAACTCGGTATGGCGTTACAGAAAATGACGCGGTCATTAAGAGAGGCATCAGAAGAAAATCAACGAAACAACTGGTTAAAAACAGGTCAGACAGAACTTGCAGATCACATGCGCGGAGATAAAGATACAAGTACGCTCACAAGAGATATTATTATGTATCTTAGCCAACATCTTGATGCTCAAGCAGGCGCTTTTTATCTCAAGATGGATGACGGTAATTTACTTCTTTTTGCAACCTATGGTGTAATCAACGATAATCTGATTCATATCAAATCTGGTCAAGGCCTTGTGGGCGAAGCCTTGTTGACTCAAAAAATGCTCATTCTCAAAGACATCCCAAGCGATTCCATTGTTATTGATACAGGTTTTGGAAATATTGTTCCTGTCAATATGTTATCTATACCCGTTTTATTACAAAATACACCTAAAGGCGTTATTCTGCTCGGTTCATTACGTCCATTTATAGATACGCATCTTGAATTCCTTAATCTTGTTACAGAACATATTGCTATTACGATTAATTCTGCTCAAGACAGAGAAAAAACACAAGAGTTGTTGAAAAAAACACAGTTGCAGGCAGAAGCGCTTCAGGAACAACAGGAAGAATTAAAAGCAGTCAATGAAGAACTTGAAGAAAACACCCGGTATCTTGAAGAACAACGAGACCAAATCACCAAGCAGAATATTGCGTTAGATGATGCCAGAAAAAATATTGAACAAAAAGCAAAAGAACTTGAACTATCCAGCAAATACAAATCTGAATTTTTAGCCAACATGAGTCACGAAATCAGAACACCAATGAATGCAATTATTGGTTTAACTGATCTTGCATTAAGAACCCAATTAAGTTCACAGCAATTTAATTATTTGAGTAAAGTCAAATCATCATCGCTTGCCTTACTCGGTATTATCAATGATATTCTTGATTTTTCAAAAATTGAAGCTGGTAAATTAGATATTGAGCATATTCCATTTAACCTTGATGAAGTATTGGATAATGTATCGAATCTGATTACATTTAAAGCTGAAGAAAAAGGCTTGGAATTGTTATTTGATGTCGAATCAAAACTGCCTAACCGACTCTTAGGGGATCCGTTAAGATTGGGACAGATTTTAACAAATTTAGCAAATAATGCGGTTAAGTTTACTGGAAAAGGACAGATTATTATTAGTATCCGACAGATGGATAATCAGCCTAATAACATCCCTGAGAATAAAATTGGATTGCATTTTACAGTAAGAGATACAGGCATTGGCATGACAGTTGATCAGGTAAAAAAATTGTTTCAATCGTTTTCTCAGGCAGATACATCAACCACACGACGGTTTGGTGGAACCGGACTGGGGCTTTCTATTTCAAAAAAACTGGTAGAAATGTTAGGCGGCGAAATATGGGTTGAAAGTGAATATGGAAAAGGCAGCACGTTTATTTTTACCGTTATATTGGGATTACAGACTGAAAAACAAGTCAAAAGACATCAATGCCCTGAAGATTTAAAAGATGTGCGTGTGCTTGTTGTCGATGATAATCCTACAGCAAGAGAAATTCTTGCAAATAACCTGCGTTCGTTTTCATTTATTGTAGAAGAAGCTCATTCTGGAATTGAAGCCATTGCAAAGATAAAAAATGCTTCAGAAACAAAACCGTATCAGCTCATCCTGATGGACTGGAAAATGCCAGAGATGGATGGAATCGAAACGTCAAAACAGATCAAATCAATTTCAAACCAGACTGAAACGCCTGCAATATTGATGGTTTCAGCTTATGGTCGTGAAGAAGCCATCAGGCGGTCTGAATCCGTAGGGATTGATGCGTTTCTTACCAAGCCTGTTACACAATCATTGTTGTTTGATTCCATTATGAATGTATTTGGTAAAGACCTAGGGCATGAATCGCGAATCGCTAAAAAAACAACAGACCATTTACAAAATTTAGAACACATTAGAGGTGCAAGAATACTATTAGTAGAAGACAATGACATCAATCAGCAAGTAGCTGTTGAATTGCTTGAAAGTGAACAGATCATCGTTGACGTAGTCAATAATGGCTTAGAAGCGATTGAAAAATATATCTCATCTCTCGTAACAATTACGTATGATGCCATTCTTATGGATATTCAAATGCCGTTGATGGATGGTTACGAAGCTACCCGACAGATACGCAGCAAAGAAAAAGAAGCATCGATTAAAGAAACGATGCCGATTATTGCCATGACAGCTCATGCGATGGAAGCTGAAAAAAAGAAATGCTTAGAATCGGGAATGAATGATCATGTAACCAAACCCATCAACATTCAGCAGTTTTTTGCAACATTAATTCGTTGGATTAAGCCAATTCATAGAGAAACTATATCTAAAACAAAAACTGATCATGCGCCAGAAAAAGAAATGGTGGTTGAGCAGCTTGCAGGTATTGATGTCGCTTCAGGGCTTACACGTGTAGCAGGTAACCAAAAACTGTACAAAGACCTGTTACAAAAATTCGTGTTGAAAAATAAAGATACATCAGAACAAATACGCACAGCTCTTGATGAAGGTGAATATCAACATGCAATGAATTTAGCGCATACAATTAAAGGGATTTCTGGTAACATTGCTGCGAATCAGGTGTTTGCTGCAGCAAAAGAATTGGAATCCGCAATCAAGCAGGGTAAAAAAGATTCCTATGATCATTTATTGAACCAGTTGCATCAAGAAGTCATGGTGGTTGTGAATTCACTATATCAATGGCTGAACTTAAAAGCTAAAGATGAAAAAAAAGAAGTTACACCTCAATCCAATACCCAACCGATTGATTTAGCACAAGTGCAGCCGATTATCATTGAGTTAGCAGAGATGTTGAAAGATAATAATTCAGATGCTGTTGACCGAATACAACTACTGAAGCCATTCATAGCAGGAATGGATGAACTTGATCAGATAGAAAATTTCGTTAATGATCTTGCATTTGAGGAAGCATTGGTTTTGCTTACAACCATAGCTAAAAAATTAACTATTTCATTATAGTTTTTTTTACTGTTGCAATAAAATGAGAAAGGGGAAAAATGCCGTATAGTAATTTTACAATTAAAAAAGTTCAAAATGACTTGAAGGTTGAAATTATTGAAAAATCGGATTGTTTTTAACTGTTCAGCCACATAGTATGTCTAACTATTTTGAAGAGATTATCACTGAAAATCTGATATTGGCAATTTCAATAAATACTGAAAAAGCACGTTCAGAATTTATTATTGCACCAATCTTGGCAGAGATACGAAAAATGTTTAATAAAAAAATTAGTTTATTTTCTGGTATTGAATTTAATGTTGATAAGGCAAAGGACTTGGTGGGTTTCTGCGATTTTATGATTAGTAATTCTCCAGAACAATTCTTTTTAAAAGCGCCTGTTATCGCAATTGTTGAGGCAAAAAATGCAAATATAATGAATGGATTAGGCCAGTGTGCAGCGGAAATGGTTGCTTCAAAAATATTTAATGAGACAGAAGGTATTGTTTTACAAAAAATATATGGGGTTATTACCTCAGGAAATATATGGAAATTCCTAAAACTTGAAAATAACATCGTTTATATTGATGTAGATGACTATGTAATAAAAGAACTACCTGTTATTATTGGTATTTTATGTTCGATGATAGAACAAAAAGCCTAACTCGTAAGGAATGGTGATGAGCGAAGAACTGAAAAAGCAGATACTCATCGTGGATGATGTTGTTGAAAATATTCGAATTTTGATTGATTTGCTTAAAGCTCAATATACTGTGTTTTTTGCTAAAGACGGGAAAACCGCAATTGAGTTAGCCAGAACAAAACAACCTGATCTGATTTTGCTAGATATTATTATGCCTGAGATGGATGGTTATCAGGTGTGCAAAATTTTAAAAGAACATGAAAATACAAGTGATATACCTGTTTTATTCATCAGTGCTCAAAGTGAAGTTATTGATAAAATCAAAGCATTTTCTTCAGGCGGAGTAGATTATATTACTAAGCCTTTTGAAGCAGAAGAAGTTCTGGCCCGTGTGAATACGCATATCAGTATTAGGCATCTTCAACATCAACTGATTTTAAAAGAGAAAATGGCCGCATTAGGCCAGATTATTGCTGGGATTGCTCATGAAATCAATACGCCATTGGGGGTAATCCACGCTTCTATTGGTAATATGTCAACTGCACTTCAGGAATCCATTTTTCAACTTCCGAAACTTTTTCAAAGCCTTTCAGCAGAACTTCAATCAGAGTTTTATGCACTTCTAACAGCAGCGATGACAAATCAGGAAACACTGTCAACCAAAGAGGCAAGAAAATTCAGACGTGAACTTGAAAAGACGTTAGCGTCGCAAGAGGTGAATAAATCTGATTCGGTTGCTGCAATGCTCATCAATATTGGAATTACGCATGATATTGAACCGTTCATTCATCTAATAACATCACCAGACACTATGTTCATTTTACAAACAGCCTACAGTTTAGTTACACAAAAAAATAATAGCCAAAATATTAAAAATGCAGTGGATCGCGTTTCAAAAATTGTTTTTGCACTGAAAACATATAGCCGTTATGATGAACATGCAAAAAGAGTCATGGCAAATGTAAAGGATGGCATCGAAGTTGTTCTCACGATTTACGAAAACATGATAAAACGTGGTATAAACGTTATTAAAAAGTATTCAGACCTGCCTGATATCTCGTGTTATGCAGATGAATTGACACAAGTATGGACAAATTTGATTCATAATGCAATTCAGGCAATGAACGGAACCGGGGAATTAGGAATATCTACTTATCAAAAAGAAAATGATGTTGTGGTTCAAATTATGGACTCTGGATGTGGAATACCTGATACTATTAAAAATAAAATTTTTGAACCGTTTTTTACGACCAAGCCTACAGGTGAAGGCAGCGGACTGGGTTTGGATATTGTGAAAAAGATTGTTGACAGGCATCAAGGTAAAATCGAAGTTGAATCCATACCCGGGCAGACAATATTTAGGGTTTTCTTGCCTAGTCTTTCCGATAACGCAGCAAAAAACTTTTCTGAAAAGCTATAGAATAAGGATAGAGGATATGTCTGGAGTTATTCATCAAGAATGGCTTGATACGATTAAAGCCTTTCAAAAATTATCTCCTCAGGAACGATCTTTAGCAATGAAAAAGCGTCTACACCAAACTCTGGAAAGAATGGCGGCTTATCATGGAATTACAAAGAAAGAAGCCTATGAACTTCTACTTGAAAATAAAAAAAAGATAAGAGGTTTTTAGTGGTTAGCGTACCTCATGAGAAGAGATAAAAATCTAAAAAAAATCGTAAATAATATCGCTACTATACTTTTGCACTTTTCGTAATTCCTGAGAAAGCAGGAATCCAGAATGCTTGATTTTACTGGATTCCCGCTTTCGCGGGAATTACGATCGCCATATTTTTATAATAAGTTATTTCAGTAGGTTACAAAAAAATGCAAAAGTATAGATCGCTATTGCCTAATCATTAAAATAAGGGAACCAATCTATGAAAAAATCTGTGATTTTGTGTGTTGATGATGAGATATCTGTACTTACCAGTTTAAGGGATCAATTGCTCCACTTTTTTGGAGACACTTACCAAATTGAACTTGCTGAAAGTGCAGAAGAAGCTCTTGAAGTGCTTGAAGAAATATCACAGGAAGGAAAGGAAGTTCCTCTAATCATATCAGATCAAATTATGCCCGGAATTAAAGGCGACGAGCTGCTTATAACTATCCATGAACGGTATCCAAAAGCATTAAAGATATTTTTAACAGGACAAGCAACGATCTATGAGATTGGCAACGTGGTGAATAAAGCCAGCCTGCAAGCTTTTATTACAAAACCTTGGGATGAAGCCAGTATAAAATTGATTGTTACCAAGTCGCTCCATTCGTATTTTTTAGATAAACAAGTGAATGAATATCGAAAATCTCTTATCAAAGCCAATCAAGAGTTAGAAGAAAAAATCAAAGAGCGTACACAAGACTTGGAAAAAGCTAAAAAAGAACTTGAGAGAGCATTGGAACAAGCACAACTCGCACAAGAAGTCGCGGAATCAGCCAATAAAGCCAAAAGTGCTTTTCTGGCGAATATGAGTCACGAATTGCGAACGCCACTAAATGCCATTATTGGCTTTGCTGAATTGGCATTACGAGCAGAAACCAATCCTAAACAGCGCGATTATCTTACAAGGATCGAAGTATCATCCCAAGCTTTGTTAGAAATCATCTGTGATATTCTGGATTTATCAAAAATTGAAGCAGGTCATCTTCAGCTTGAGTGCACTGATTTTGTACTTGAAGAAATAGTAGAGCAAATCGTTAATATTTTTTCTGTGAATGCACGTAAAAAGGGTGTACAATTAATTTTAGAGCCAATTACATATGAAATTGGTATATTAAAAGGGGATCCATTACGACTCAAACAAGTATTGATCAATCTTGTCTCTAATGCGCTTAAATTTACCATTAAAGGGAAGATAACCATCCGTAGTGAGCTTATTCAAAAAACAGAAGATAATGTGGTTATTGAATTTGAGGTAAAAGATACAGGAATTGGTATTCCTAAAGAGAAAATGTCTATTTTATTTAAGGCATTTACTCAGGTAGATAGTAGTACGACAAGAAAATATGGCGGCACTGGTTTGGGTTTAGCTATTTCAAAAAAGCTTGTAGAAATGATGAATGGTTGTTTTGAATTCGACAGTGAAGAAGGTAAGGGAAGTATTTTTAAATTTACTGTTGAATTTGGCCATAAAGAATATGTCTTTAAAAATATATCAAAAACCAATGCTGGTGATGTTGATTATGGAATGGGAATGGCACTTAAAGGAATAAGAGTTTTAATAGTGGAAGACAATGCATTCAATCGTTTTTTAGCAAATGAAATATTAAGAGATATGGGAGCAATTGTTGAAGAAGTTGAAAACGGTGCCCAAGCCCTTGAGGTATTAGTTACAAAAGGAAAAGCATACAATGCAATTCTGATGGATGTTCAGTTACCTGATATGGATGGGCTTGAGGTTACGAGACGTATTCGTATGAATGAGGGTTTAAAAACTGTGCCGATCATTGCAATAACAGCGTGTGCAATGCAAGGAGATAAAGAGAGATGCATCGCTTCAGGCATGAACGATTATATCACAAAACCCATGCATGTTAATCAGGTTTATCAGGTACTAAAGAAGTGGGTTCCTATGTCCTAAAATACGATCAATTGGTATTTTTTAGGCATAGGGCGAACACAAGGTTCGCCCCTACATCGGTTTTTACCTCCGATGTTACGGATCCATGTAGGGGCGAACCTTGTGTTCGCCCTGTATTCGAATGTATTCGCCATCATGGTACATTACCCAAGACGATTGGACGAATTTTTCAGGGGTTCAAATCGATTATATCATAAGGTAGGTTTTGGTTTAACGGTCTGTATTTAGTATTCCTTATGAAATGAGTTCCTCTTTAATACCATCGGTCACAAGCATACTCACCCGATTACGACCACGATCTTTGGACATATATAACGCCTTATCTGATACAGATAATAAGAACTGTGGAGAAAATTTATCTACTGGATTCATCATATGAGCAATACCAAAAGACATGGTTACCTGCATTCGAACTCCAGTTCGTTGAAAATCCTTTGCATCTAATAGCTTAAATGGGAACGAAGCGATTTTTTTTCTTAAACGATCAACAAGATGCAGAATATTCTCAGCATCAACATCTTCATATATTAATAAAAATTCCTCACCACCATATCTCCCTGCCATATCAATATATTCACGTAATTCCTGATTTAATACAAAGCCGATTTGAGAAAGGACATCATCTCCTTGGACATGACCATAAGTATCATTGATTTTTTTAAAGTAATCAATATCTCCCAATACAACTGTTAATGTTCCAGAGTCCTTACGCATAAGACGAGCACAGGCTTTGTGTAATGCATCCCGGATGACCCTGCTGTTATACAAACCAGTCAAATTATCATAAGTTGACATGTGTTCATACTGTGATTTCATGATAATTGAACTTAAAAGATTACACATAATCTCGCATACTTGTATTTCAAATTTCTGAATATTTGAATTAATACCATCATAGTCACCAGCAACCAAATATCCTCCACCAAAATATTCTGGCAAAAATACATATCCAACCAAATCGCATCCTTTACCCGGGATATTCACAGCGGATATTTTTCGTTCTTTATATGCGGTAGCTTCATTTTGAAAATGGTGGACTGGACGTCTCAAGTCAATGGAAATTTTTTGTCCCAAACTGAGGTCAGAACGGATATGTAAAGGGTCTTCAAGTTTTATAACTTCTAAAATCAATTCATTGTCTATCCGATTGCATATTTTATACAATACACTTGTATCAAATCGCATGGAACGATGAATAATTTCTAATGGTGCAGTAAATAAATCCTCTGTATAGGGATCAACAGTTGATAAAAAAGAACTTAAATCGCTAAGTTGCTGTACTAATTCTTCTATAGTTGCATGACTATTTCTCATTTTTCCTCTAACTTAATTCCTAATTCGTAATTTGTAATTCCATTCTATCTTAAAAAAGGATTAAACTGTTTTTCTCTTTTAATTGTTGTTGCTGGGCCATGCCCTGAATAGACCGTTACATGATCTGGAAGTACAAATAAACGCCTTTTAATTGTTGAAATCAGCGTATCGTAATCACCTCCGGGAAAATCTGTTCTGCCAATTGAGCCTGAAAAAAGTGTATCACCTACAAATACAACAGAATCTGTATATAAAGAAATTCCACCTAAGGTATGCCCGGGTGTAGCAATGACTTGAAACGTGATATCACCCACTTGAATTTCATCTCCATGATCAATAGTGTTATCTGCAGGGGGCGAATTTTCAACCGTTAACCCAAATGACATTGCTGTTAAGGAAATACGTGGCAACATTACTGCATCATCAGGATGAATCAAAATATCTGCATGAGTCGCTTCTTTCATTTTTTTATTACCGCCCACATGATCAAAATGACCATGAGTATTAACAATATACTTCACTTTTAACTGAAGCTGAGCAAGCTTCATTAAAATTTTGTGCGTTTCATCGCCCGGATCAATCACGATTGCAGACCGGGTTTGCTCACAACCTACAATGTAACAATTGGTCATAATTGGACCAACTACCAATTCTTCAATGATCATTTTATATATGTCTCCTCTGCGATACCATTTTTTTATTTAAAATAGCGTAACGATAGTTAATCTGTCTTTTCTTCTTTTCTAAATTTCCACCATTCATACACAATAGGAAGGACAGACACAATAATGATAACCATAATAAATATGTTAAAATTTTGTTTTACAATAGGTAAATTACCTAGAAAATAACCTCCCAATAAAAACAATGTAATCCATGCAACTCCACCTGTAATATTGTACAGTAAAAATTTAGCATAATTCATGGTTGCAATACCCGCAACAAACGGAGCAAATGTTCGAATAATAGGAACAAATCTAGCTAAAATAATAGCTTTTCCACCATGTTTTTGGTAAAATAGGTGTGCTCTTTCCAAGTATTTTTTATTTAACCAACGACTCTTCTCATAATGAAAGACCTTTGGGCCGACCCACCATCCCACCCAATAATTCACCGTATCTCCTAAAATAGCAGCAATGACTAATAATCCATATAGATAGTTAATATTCATCATTTTTTCAGAAGCTAAGGCTCCAGCAGCAAATAGTAAAGAATCTCCGGGTAAAAAAGGGGTGACTACGAATCCTGTTTCACAGAAGATAATTAAAAAGAGCAGCCCGTAAATCCAAATTCCATATTGATTAAAAAAAATATGTAGATATTGATCAAAATGTAAAATGAGTTTAATGAATTCCATTTTCTGTTTTTTTACCTTTCAGTATTTGTTGATGGTAATATGATAAAATATATTATTTTGGGTTTACTTTCTCTGATTCACCAGTTGAATTAGACTTTAAGGAGTCCTGAAGTTGTAGTTCTTTTCTGACCTTATCTACAGAACTGCTTAACAACCATGTTTTTTGAATTGCTTTTAACACAATATTTAATTCGTTAAACAAGATATTCACATTTGCATATAAATCAGGTGATTTAGATTTCATTTCATTAGACATTACGGATAAATTTTGGACTAAAATCATCAACTGATCATTTTCATTTAATTTTTTAAGTACCTCAAGAACGTCAACAAGTTTGTCATCCTGAAATAATTGATTGACGCCTTGAATTAATTGAGAAATTTCAGGATTTGTTAAAAAACGATTAATGTTTACAAAGGTTTCTTTCAAATTGGGGTCAGACATTAATGGGAGAATCTGATTTTCAACTGTAGATAAAAATCGGTTTAAATGACGAATCAAATTGGCTGTTTCATCAAATATTGCCCCAACCTGATCCACTCGGTTTTCCTGTTCAAGCTGATAAATAAGTCGGTTTAACAATATAAGTGGTTTCTCAACATATTGCGCGAATCGACTTAGGTTGTTAATGAGAATCCGTATTTCATCCAGTACTTGTCCGATCTGGTCAATCCGATTTTGTTCACTAAATTGCTGATAGAATTTATTTAAAAGAATACTTATCTTTTCTGCTGTTGCAATGATTTTATCAAAATTGAGTTCAGTAATTTTTTGAAGCAGTTCCTGACGCTCCTCAGAAATAATATAGGCGCCTTCTGGCAAACAGTTGCCAAACGTTACAGTGACTACCTGTACCCTTTTTTCACCAATTCCATAAAGCCGCTCTATAATAAGGGTCGATTTATCGGTTATTCGGTCAGCATATTCATCATATATTGCCAAATCCACATGAATGGTATTATCGGTTTCAAGTTTCATCTTCCCGACTTCACCAATAATAATTCCAGAAAGTAAAATTTTTGAGCCTTTACGAAGGCCTTCTGCATTAGAAATGCTCGTATAATAACAGACTTCTTTTTGAAAATAGCGCTGTTTCATAAATACAATAACTAGAAAAATCGTAGAAATAATCATGCAACACAGAAAAAAAAAGATTGACGCTTTTTCTTTTTTAGATAAAATAAATTTCATTATATATTATCCTATCGTGTTATTTCTCGGAAATATACGGATGATTTTACCCCCCAAATCAGAAAACCATTTTTCAAAAAGCAAATTGCTCTGAGACAAACAAACAATCAAAGCCATGGGTGATCCAATTTGGTCTTTTAAATAAGACCAAACAATTCCCTTGCCTGCCTTATAACTCCAATCCCCAATATCTTCAAACACCAGCCATTCAGGATCAAAAATTAAAGCTCTGGCAACACATGTCTGCCAACGCCTGCGGCCATCAATTTGATGAGGTTTATGTTCCTTATAAGGGCTTAAGCCCAAAATATCCATAAAATAATCAATTTTTATATTGATTTCATCATAACTACGTTCTGTATGAACTAATAAAGGAAAACGAATATTTTCATACAGACTACGATTAGATAATAATCCGCCATAGCTTTGCACAAATCCGATTTTTTTTCTGATTTCGATTAACGAATCATAAGATATCTTATAAATATCTTTTTCAAACAAAACAATTCTTCCTGATTTGGGTGCTGATAAGGTTGCGAAAATCTTAGCGAGTTCAATGAAGCTATCCTTGCTGGTTTCACCTGATTCAGGTACAAAACAAACCCATTCACTTGGCTGAATCAGAACTTCTGGCACAGTCCACACCGTATTATCAACGTAAAACTCAACTCCCTGTTCCACCTTAAAAATAATACCGTCTTTTGAAGTCTTCATGCTAGCTAATTGACCTAGTTAATCTTAATCAGTTATCCTCATTAGTCTGAATCACAGATTCCGAAGATTAAAGGATTACACGGAAACATAACATGCCTATCCGTGCCATCTGTGTAATCTGTTTAATCCGTGATCCTAATCGACGGACACAAGCATTTCATTGATGATTAGTGTAAAAAAGAACACAATCGAATAAAAAATCGACAAAAAAAGCAATGTAGAAACAGCAGCCTGAGAAACAGCTCGGGGGATTTCCGTTGAAGAAGCTGAAACAGAAAGCCCATAATAACAGGCCATTAAAATAATTACTGTACCCCCAACAAAAATTTTTACATTATAGGCGATGATATCCAATATGGAAAAGGCACTAAATACAGATGAGCTAAACACTTCAAAAGGTAATGAAATGATAAAATATGAAGCGATATAGCCACTAGTAAATGCCATAATATTAAATACAACATTCAAACAGTAGAGCGATGCAACGCCCCCAACCATTCTGGGTGTTACAAGATACCTAATGGGACTAATCCCCATCACCTCCATCGCTTCAATTTCTCTTTGAATTCGCATAATTCCGAGTTGTGTAGTAATTGCAGTTACAGAACGCATAATCATAATAAACCCTGTAACTAATGGAGATATTTCTCTTAAAATGATAACAGCTACGACCTCACCAATACTTTTAACTCCTGTTATTTCACCGAAGATACCAATGAACAAGGTAATAAAAATAATCCCGGCAAGAATACCTATGATTGATACAACCGGTACAGATCGAACTCCAATACCGTAAAGCTGCGTTAAAATGGTCTGTATAAAAATTCGCATGCCACTTCGTTTAAACTGAAAAAGCATCCGAACAGACACGTAATATAAAAAAGTAATATTTAACAACTCTTGGATAAACTTGGTCATAATTTTAATATATATCCATTACAAAAAATCGGATAATTAGGCTGATGATCTTTCATTTAAAGATTCTCCATCGTTTACAATGGAGTTAGAGGCGAAGAAAAAATAACTGGCCAAACCAATAAAATCAAGATAAAAACAACTGGCATGGAAGGAAATCAAAAATTTTCCCCAATACAGTTCAACTGTTCTAAACAGTGAACAATGTCTATTTAAAATTATCATGTCAATATTTAACATCAATTTTGCATTATTTTTAAGGAACCAATGGTGAAACAACCTGTTGAAGTGAATATTCAAGAATTAGAGGAAATCCTCAGAAAATATCTTTTATCAGGCCCGAATCTCAATTTTGCCATAAAGATTGTGGGGCATCCGGGTGTAGGGAAATCATCTATTGTCAAACAGATTTCTCAGGAAAACAACTATTATTTTATAGATACGCGATTGGCTTTTAAAGAAAATATTGATCTGGGTGGGTATCCTGTCCCTGACCATCATGAAAAGCGTATGATCTATTACAGGCCACGATTTATTCCTCCCGAACAGGTACCTGATGACTATAATGGAATTGTATGGTTCTTGGATGAAGCCAATCGAGCACATCCAACAGTTATTCAAACCTTATTTCAAATTATTACCGAACATACCTGCGGTGAACACGTATTACCTGAACACACTTGTATCATTCTTGCTGGCAATCTTGGAGAATCTGATGAAACGGTTATCACGGATTTTTCTGATGCCGCATTAGATGGACGTCTTGCAATTTTTCATCTAAAACCATCAGCTCAAGATTGGCTAACTTGGGCAGATCGCACATATATCCACCCTTCAATTATCCACTATATAACTTTATTTCCTGAAAAACTCTGGGATGAACAACTTATTTTACCAAATCCTCGCGCATGGCACCAAGTGTCTCAGGCATTAAAGTATTCATTTCATCTTAAAACAGAATATGAATTGACTCGTTATCTTAAAGATAATCGTTTGGATCCATTATACAAATTAATGTCATCACTGATCGGATCAACTACGGCATGGGATTTTATTACCCAATTAACTGTTTCCAGACAAATCAGCACTTCAGATATCCTGCAAGGAGATTTGATTCAACTTGAACGAATGCGTAAATGTGAAATCAATACAGAAGATATTCTATGGGCAATCTCTGGGACACTTAGGTATATTCGTGAAAAACAATTCCTTAAATCCTCAGCATTCAATTTACATGATTTAAAAGAAATGGCGCATCTGCTTATGTTTATTGCTCATTCACGTAAAGATATGCAAATTTCTTTTTTTTATCAATTTATTAAAGATTGTGGAATACTGACTCTTATTCCACAGTCAGTCACAACATTAGATAATCCAGAATGTGCCAAGAAAATTTTACATGAGTTTACGGAATTCTTACAACTGAATTAATCATGAAGGGGTTGCCTTTTGTACTTGACAATAAAACGGGTATGATTTATATTCCAGAGAAATATGCCCCAATTGGGGGCGAAATGGTTTCGACGGGGATAAAGAAGTTATAACTGCATACCGAGTTTCCGTATCTCGTAAAACTATCGGAAATTAAACATAATCGCAGACGATTATAACTACGCTCTAGCTGCTTAACAAGCTAGCGCCTGACTCATCATTCCTGTTAAATGGGTTAAGGCGAATCCCTCGGGAACGAGTGCTTCTTCTCGCCTAAAGTAGTTAGTGCGAAATTTTATAGGCTAGCTTTTTAAGTATTTGGTTTGATGAAGACTTTGAAAAGCGAATTTCAAAAATCAGACTATGTATGTAGTATGTTATAATGGAATATTTCCGGACGCGGGTTCGACTCCCGCCGCCTCCACCATGTAACTGTTGGATTTTAAAGGTTTTTTTGATTTTGGATGGCCTAAAAAGTTGGTGCAAATTAGCGATTATCTTTTAAGCAAGATTACGTTGTTCTGGACAGTTTCAGGCTTGTCGGTATTAACGGCTTTTTCATAGATTTTTAATGAATCTAAATTTTGTGCCTGCAAATATCTATCAAATGCTTTTGAACTATGACGCGTGCCATCACGTTTAATTTGTTCAGGACTGAAATGTTCTCTTAATGCTGTTGTTGAACTGTGACGTGTGCCGCCGTAAAGATCAATATTTTCAATTCCTAAATTAACACAAGCTTTTATCCACCATTTGTAAAGAATTTGGCTCATAATGGGTTTCAGGGTCTTATTTGACCAACAACTCAATTAGTGAATGAATCAATGCTTTACCTCGCTTCCTAACATTATGAACAAATTCAAAAAAACTAAGATATAAAGGGAGTTTCTCCTGTGAAATACCACGATGCGGCCTCAACTAGCTTCGCAAGAGAGACCAGAACCCTTCCATGGTATTTACATGGACTTCACAAAAACCGTCTCCATCCTCATCTCTTGCATATTCTCCTGCGCCATGATTCACACTCTTATGTCCGTATCCCCGGCGAAAATGGTATTCGTTAAATCATCGAAGCGTCTATTGCAATCCTTACACTCATAGCGCTGTCGAAATGGCTCAGTATCATCCATGCCTCGTTTGATAACTTGCTCAGAGTAGCAGAACGGGCACTGAGTTCCATTTTCCCCAGCGCATCTTGAGCGTAGTTTCATAACATTGGGCATCATCAATCAAATTTTTTATGTTAACCTGCATCGGTTGGATTCCTTTTGTTGAGTGTTAAAAGCTGAACTTAACCTTACCACATCAAGACCCTGGAATCCAATATGAGCCATAAATTCCCGGAATCAGGTTGTCAAAATTAGAATTGTGAATGAATTTTTTTTTGTATTTTTTTTTATTCGCTGAGTTAATTCCTGAGCGGTCTGAATAGAAGCAGACAATTCAGATTTTAATAGATTTTTTTTTCCATTTATTAATTCCATGCCTTTTTGATTATTAACCTGATAGGAAACATATAAAACGAGCATGTCACTTGACAATTTTTTGGAATAATCAAAGAGCTTTTTTTGTGTAGTTTCCCATACTTTTTTTTCAGGCTGAATGATTTTTTCCTGATCAGGAAATTGTTTTTCAATAGTAGCAATCCTTTGAATTTCCTGATTAATGAGATCAAGCTCATTATCAAGGGTAAAAATATCATTATAAATATCGATCATTATTTTTTGAGTAAAATGGATCACTTCTAGGGATATTGGTATATGATGTAATTTTTTTTGTATAAATGGATTTTTTTTATTGAGATACAATGCTGTGCCTAAAGATGCAAGAATTGCAATGATCAATATCATAATAATGAGGATAATTTTAAATAAGGTAATTTTCTTTTTTTTCTTATCTTTTGTATCCACTTTCTTATCCAAATGTGCTTATCTACGAATTCTATTCTATTATTCAAAATTCATATGGTTTGACTCTATCAATAATTATTAAGATACGGAATCATTATCTTATTGTCAAATGATTCACTTTTTTGTACATGAAAAAAAATTTATTCACTCTATAAAAAAAAGAAATCATTATTAAGAGACTAATATAAGGCCTTGAGATGTTTAAACAAATACCATTAGTTGATGAAAAAGAGCCAACTCCTCCGTATTATTTAAAAGTAGAAAATCATTTTCCATGGAAAAATGGTCGAGAATTATTTATTAAAAAAGTGTATTCTGTTTCTTATGATATTCCATGTCGTGGTATTGTAATCATGGCGCCCGGTATTGCTACCAATGCCAATATATTCAGGATGAATCTTGATGGGGATTTTTTATCATTAGATAACAATCGGTCTTTTGCAAATTTGCTTGCATCTGAAGGATTTCACGTTTATCTGTATCATCCGGGATATACAGAACGGGTGCATAACCGTTATGTGACAAAGTACTGTAAGCAAAGCGTTTACTTTCAAAAACATTACTCGATCCCACGAACTCTGAGTTTTAGTGAACTCATCAATCGTGAACTTCCGATTTTGATGGATTTTGTGAAACAGGATTCAGGAGTCAAACAAATTTCATGGATTGGGTATAGCTTGGGTGGATTAATTATTTATTCCTATTTATCAAAATATCGCGACAGTTCCATAAAAAATATTATTACAATTGGCAGCCCTATTTCTTTGACCCAACGATTTATACGTATTATTCCTTATATAAATATCTTATCTCAGGGGCTTGGATTTGAAGAAAGTTCATTTCTTGGAATTTTTTCCAATAATCTTGTTCCGATAACGCGAATATTAGGAATTATTCCCCTTTGGTTCATTCGGTATAATTTTTTAACATTATTGTTGTTTAACCCGTTAAATATGAGTAATGAATCTATACGTAGATTGTTAGGGAATGTAATTGAACCTATTCCCGCAAGTTTACAAATACATTTTGCAGAACTGATTCGAAGAGGCTATTCAGCTCAAAAAAAACATAGTCATTATTTACGCAGCTTAAGAATGCTTCGAAAAACCGATAAACATTTTTTGTTTTTTTATGGATCAGATGATGCTTTATCCCCACCTGATAGTGTATTTCTCGCACGGGAACTCATTAACCCAAATGATATAAATAACCTTATTGAAGTTCGATCGACCGGGCATATCGATTTAATATGTGGGGATCATGCATTCGATAAAGTATGGAAACCCTCATTAGAATGGCTTAAAGCAAGAGTAGCATAATATTTAATCTTTGGAGGAAAGTATGTACACGATTGGAAAAGCGATTCGTTTAGAACGAATTATGAACCGAAATACTGGAAAAACTGTTATTGTCCCTATGGATCACGGCGTGAGTGTGGGACCGATTCCGGGGTTAATCAATATATCTAGTTCTGTGGATATGGTTGCTGAAGGTGGCGCCAATGCAGTGATAGGACATATTGGTTTACCAAGATATGGACATCGTCATCATGGAAAAGACATTGGTTTAATACTTCACTTATCTGCATCTACGACTCTTTCACCTAAACCCAATAAAAAAGTTCTGGTGAATACTGTAGAAAATGCCCTACGTATGGGCGCAGATGGAGTCTCAATTCATATCAATATTGGTGATGATGATGAATCAGAAATGTTAAGGGATTTCGGAAAAGTTGCTATAGAATGCAATTACTGGGGAATGCCTTTAATTGCAATGATGTATCCACGCGGCCCAAAAATTAAAGATGAAAGAGATGTTGAGATGGTAAAAATTGCAGCGCGTGTTGGGGCTGAATTAGGCGCAGATTTTGTAAAAACTGTTTATACCGGAGACCCCGAATCTTTTCAACAAGTAGTGGAGGGTTGCCCAGCACCCGTCCTGATTGCCGGGGGAAGTAAACTTGAAGATGCTGTGATGTTTCAGCAAATTGAAGATGCTATGAAGGTTGGTGCTAGGGGATTGTCAATTGGCCGTAATGTGTTTCAACATGCAAATCCTACACTTTTTGTTAAAGCAGCCTGCGCGATTGTTCATCAAAATTATACTGCAAAACAAGCATTGGAAATGCTCAAAGAACCTTCAGCCAGATAATATATAAGGTTGAGTAACGAATATATTGATTCGCTTTGGTAGGTCAGGCAGTTCTCCTGCCCTACCATGATTCCTAATTCGTAATTTCTAATTCCAAATTTAATTCAACCCAAGTCCAACAACAAGTCCAACAGCAATTCCTAAACCCAAAAAAATTGAAGAAACAACTATGGCCACGGCGACATTTCGGTTCGCAAGTTCTTTATGGGTTCGAAATGGCATTATATGATCAAACAGTTTATATCCGATATACATTGAAAAAATGGCCAGCGAAACGCCAAAAATTGCATAAATAATATTCAAAAACAGTATATTCCAATCCATTTAATTCAGTACTCCTTTAATAGCCCATATTTTTTGAACATAATTAATTGTTTGATGACTTTGGCGGCCTGTAACCTGTTGCAATGATTTTTCAATAGATGACCATGAATTTGGATTTAACCCTTTACGAGTTGCTGAGTGTTGTGCTTGGATGATGTTATATACTCCAGAATTATAGGAACCAAACATAAAATTTAATTTATCTTTAAATGGTTTATTGTTTTTAAACATATCCCACAAATCCCTATCATAACTAATACCCGCCGCAATATTCCATCGTGCATTTCTTAGTGATCCTTTGATAATAGTAGAATTATTTTTTTTTATTTGTTCATATGTTTTCGGTAAAATCTGCATAATGCCAACTGCGCCTGCATAGGATATCGGTCTTTCCTCTAATCCAGATTCAGCGATCGCTTGTGCTTTAAAAAATCGCCAGTCAAACCCCGGACTAAAATAGCGCTTGGTATATTTTTTAAAATAATAATCATAGGTTACAACTTCATTATACTTTTTAAACAGTTCAGTATCGATTGTTTGAACAGCAACTATACACAAAAATAATACTGTACAAAGAATTCGGATAAG
>PDZT01000267.1 GCA_002753105.1 Deltaproteobacteria bacterium YD0425bin50
GATTTGCCGCATATCATTTTATGGGTGCAAAACAATTTAACGATAAGCTGACGGATGTCATTATTGCTTCGGGTAATGTGTATGGTGGACAAGACGGAAAAAAAAGAATCAAGACGCCAAGCGGAATTTATACACCGATTGTCATTGATCTGTCTGAACGAAACGGACTGGACAGTCTGAATCGGATACGTGAAGAGATTCGTTCTGATCAGTTGAGTTCATTGATGGAACTGGTATTTGTTCCTCTGTATGGTAAAGAAACTGGTTTGGAACGGAGTCAACTGGCTGAAGAGGTAATCCGATATGAAAAATCCTTATATCAACAAGGCAAATTACCTATTAGACTGCTTGCCGCAACGTTTATCATGGTTAATAAAATGATCGATAAAAACAGATTAAAAGACTTATGGGAGGAAATTCAAATGATAGATATCCTTGAACTTGCAAGAGAAAAGGGGTTGGAGGAAGGCTTGAAAAAAGGCAGAACAGAGGGATTAGAAGAAGGAATTGAACAAGGGATCGAAAAAGGAATTGAAAAAGGTTTTCGTGAAATGTTGCTGGATGCCCTGATGGAATCTTTTGGTGTATTGCCAGCACATATATATGATAAAATCAAAACGATTTCTCATACAGATACACTTCGCGGGTTATTCCGGGTGGCATTGAAGTCAAAAAATCTCGAACAGTTTATTGATAGGCTGAATCAGGTTAGTCTTCAATCGTAGTGGCGACGTAACAAACCTGCAAAATTAAGAAAAGTTTATTTAAACCATCAATACGTTTTAACGTTTTACATAACTCATATTTAGGTGAATACTCTCATGTGCGGTATCTGTGGCATACTTTACACTGATCAATCCCGTCCTGCTTCAACGGAGTTGCTCCAGCAGATGAATCATGTTCTGAATCATCGTGGACCTGATGATAGCGGAATCTGGATAAACGCAAATATTGGACTAGGTCATGTCCGTCTTTCAATTATTGACTTGAGCATGTTGGGGCATCAACCCATGTGCAATGAAAACAGTACAATATGGATCACTTTGAATGGAGAGATTTACAATTTTCTGGAACTACGTGATGAATTAATTCAGAAAGGTCATGTATTTCACTCTAAAACCGATACCGAAGTTGTCATTCATCTATGGGAAGAGGAAGGTGAGCATTGTGTAGAACGGTTGCGAGGAATGTTTGCGTTTGCCATTTGGGATGATAATCGCAAAATACTTTTTCTTGCAAGAGACCGTTTAGGCAAAAAACCATTATTTTATGCGCATCTATCAGATAGATTTATTTTTGGTTCAGAGATTAAATCGATCCTTGTTGATCCAGAATTCAAACCAGAGCCTGACATGTTTGCTATACATCATTATCTGGCATATCAATCTGTCCCTTCACCGTATTGTGCTTTCAAAGGGATACATAAATTACCACCTGCACATTATTTGACATTTAAGAACAATCAAATCACTACTCAGCGATATTGGAAACTTTCTTATAGCAATAAAATAATCTTGCAAAACACTACATCTATTACAGATTTACAGGCAGAAATTATTGATCGGTTGCGTGAGGCTATACGAATTCGTCTGATGAGTGATGTGCCTTTGGGGGCTTTTCTGTCTGGCGGTATTGATTCAGCTACTGTAGTTGCATTAATGGCAGGGTTAATTGATAAACCGGTTCAGACATTCTCTATTGGTTTCTCAGAGAAGGAGTACAATGAATTGCCCTATGCCAGACTTGTCGCAGAACGCTATGGCACAAAACATCATGAATTTATCGTAACCCCAGATGCAAAATCCATTTTTCCAGAGCTTGTTTGGCATTATAATGAACCATTTGCTGATTCATCTGCTATTCCAACCTATTATGTATCCAAATTAGCGCGTCACTATGTTACGGTTGTGTTAACCGGTGACGGAGGTGATGAGAATTTTGCTGGCTACCAGCGTTATCAAAATCAACCTTCTGATGTGGTTCGACAGAGGTTCGGTAACTGGTTTGCAAAATTAAAAAAAATGATCTCGCATCGTAAAGGGGAATTCTCAATTTTTACGGGTAGAACACGAGGATTATGGCCAATACTGTCCCGTTTAAAAGACATGACGCCCCAACGTCTTTTATATTATTACCGCATCACTCATTTTCATGAAGGATATCAAGCGCATTTATATACTTCTGAGCTTGTAGAACAGCTTGGCGGGGTTTATACAGTAGATTTAATGCTCGATAAGTACAGAGCTTCGGATGCACGAAATTTTTTAGATGCCACATTGGATCTAGATTTTAACCTGTATCTTCCAGATACATTAATGGTAAAAACAGACATTGCAAGTATGGCGCATTCGCTGGAAGCGCGTATGCCGTTATTAGACCATTTGTTTATTGAGTTTGTAGCCACGATTCCTTCAGAGTTGAAGCTCAACAATGGGATGAGTAAGTTTATCTTAAAAAAAGCAGTGGAACAGTATCTGCCACATGATGTGATTTATCGTAAAAAAATGGGTTTTGGCGTTCCGGTGGATCATTGGTTTCGCAATGAATTAAAAGAGATGGCTTATGATACGTTGTTGAGTCAGCGTGCAACTAGTCGTGGGTATTTTCACCGCGAATACATTGAAAATATGTTGAATCGCCATCAACAGGGTGAAAATTATCAGTATTTAATCTGGAATTTATTAATGCTGGAGCTATGGCAACAAATGTTTATTGATCGAACCTTAAGACCTCCGGAAAGTCATTTATAATTGTTCCCGAAATTTTTCAATCAGCCCTTTATGCTTAGCATGGCATATCAATCGCATCGTTGGGTCATTTATGGTTTTATCTCTGTAAATATCCTGATGTATTCCCTATCTGTTATTTTTAGTCTGTTATTTGCAACCGGACATGTTCATTGGCAATATATTTTAAGTCCTTCAAATCAGGTACTTTTGGCATTAGGAGCATCTGGAACTATTCCAATCGATAAGTACCACTTTTGGTGGTCTTTAGTGTGTGCGAATTATCTCCATAGCGGAATTCTTCATCTGCTGGTCAACATGTTTGCATTCAATTTCATTGCACGCATTGCTTTAGATATGTATGGCATATCCTGTTTTGTGATCATTTATTGTATTGGAGGGTGTTGTGGTTTTGCACTTTCATATTTAGCGAATGTGCAATTTACGCTTGGGGCTTCTTCAGCGATTTGTGCGATTATTGGAGCAGTATTTCATGTAGCCGTGCAATTCAAAAATGAACGACAACAATTGTTTCGGGAAGTTATTGAATGGATTGTTAGTATTGCTGTTATCGGAATGATCATTCCAAAAATCAACAACTGGGCGCATGGAGGTGGTTTATTAACAGGCATCTTTCTCGGTTTTCTGCTTCGCCATTCCCCCAATCAGGATGAAAATCGATTTTATCAGCTTACTGCATGGGGATGTATTATCACTATTATTAGTCTGTTATTTTTATCGATTTTTATTGGAATTGAGTGTATTCAATCCGCATCAAGCTAAAATTAAAAGACCATCAATCAACGCTCATCATTATTTTTTCTAATTGGATTTTAGTATATTAAATCCGCGTATTAAATGTTATTTACCTCGTAGAAATATTGGCTCTATTAGATTTAATCGAAATTTAATTTCTGAAGTAAGTAATTCTGAAATTGAATGAAGAATATAAATCGCATTCACATCTGCATCTTTTTTGGCCACAGCTTTAATTCGAGAAATAAACCCTTTGTTTAAGATCATCACTTTTTGATAATGTTGATCAAATTTTTTTGTATCAAAGTGAATTTCAGATTTGTCTTTATTTTCAAAATATTCTCCCAATAAATATAAAGATAGTGACCTAACCATCTGTTCTTCTACCGTAGCAAAGGGGAGATGAAACCGTGCCATAGGTTTTAAAAATTCCATAATAGGGCAATTGCTTGTTGCCATAATAATACCAAAAATTGAGGAAAGGGCTTCCATGATAGTTGTTTTTTTTTGGTAAGTCCGTTCAGGTGTCATGCAACGTACAATGCATGTTTGATGCGAAATCATATCTTTAAACTCTTCAACGAGATGGGCAATATTAACAGCAATCGGACAAAACAATCGTGATGACTTATCTAACGGGCAGCATTCACATTGACAATAATTGAGACGGCACCAGTCTGGTACGTTATGTTGCGGTACAGGGATCAATGAAATGGTTTGAAGATCAAGATTAATTTTAAATAATTTTAACCGTTCATTTTTTATTCGAAATTCATAATAAATTGGATAGATATTTTGTTTCATAGAGTTTTTAGTTTTTCAGTTTTTATGGGTTAAACATGTCGATATACGCATCACAATATGAGCATCGATTATTTTTTATTCGATTATCCCGAATAAAAAAACCATGGCGATCAATGAGTAATTTGCCACACTTCCAACAAAAGGTACTTTCTCCTTTTTCTCCGGGCACATTTCCTACATACACATATCTTAGACCAGCTTTAATTCCAATCTCTCTTGCCTGTAACAAACTCTGAACAGGTGTCTGAGGTCTATTTAATAACTGGTACGTTGGGTGAAACCGACTAATATGCCAAGGCGTTTCTGCACCTAAATCGGATACAATAAACTCGGCAAGCGATTTTAATTCTTGCATCTCATCATTTAATCCTGGAATTAACAGAGTAGTGATTTCAAGAAAAATACCTTTGGCTTTAAGCGTTCTTAAACTCTTTAAAACATTTTCTAATTTTGCCCCACAATACTGTTTGTAAAAATCTGAATTAAATGCCTTGAGATCAATATTGGCTGCATGGATATTACCTGACATCAGTTCAATGGTTTCATCAGACATATACCCATTCGATACAAAAATAGTGTACAGACCTTTTTCTTTTGCAAGCATTGCCGTATCTATGGCAAATTCAAAAAAAATCGTAGGCTCTGTATAAGTAAAGGAAATACTCTTGCATTGATGAAGAAGGGCAAGTTCCACTATTTTTGAGGGTGTGAAATCATCACCCATTATCATGCCATGATGATCAATAGGCATCTGTGATATACTCGAATTTTGACAAAATTTACATCTAAAATTACAGCCTACAGTCGCAAGCGAATACGTTTGGCTTCCGGGCATAAAATGAAATAATGGTTTTTTTTCTACCGGGTCAACATGACACGCAATTATTTTTCCATACACCAATGTTATCAATGTCCCAGACTGATTTTCTCTGACCTTACAGATTCCTCGCTCTTTATCTTGAATGAGACATCGATGTCTGCATAAATAACACTGTACAGAACCCTTCTCAAGCTTTGTATAACAACGCGCTTCCATGAATTTCTGTCTCCTCAATACGGTTTGATTTGTATGCATTTGTTCCTTCTATAATCTATTTGATGTATTGTGTAAAGCAAGCAATGATGATCAAATAATTCTTATAATGAATTCATCATTTGTATTTCAATTGGTTGATTGAAAATGGATTAATGATTTACTCGTTTATATCTTATTGAAATCAAATAGAAAAATAAAAAAAATATTTTGGCATTTATTCTGCATTGTGTTTTTTCAACAAAAACGAAAACGAAATTTCTATCAATAAGGAGAAATAAAATGAAAACACAAAAAAACAGTCCCAAAGAAATGATTTCACTTAATACTACCCATCGACCTTTGTTTTGTGAAACTTCTTGAGT
>PDZT01000268.1 GCA_002753105.1 Deltaproteobacteria bacterium YD0425bin50
ATATGAATCGATTACGTTTTTGAATTATGTGCTGTCATGCTATCCTGATGCTTCATTTTATGAACATACATTTACTGAAAAGCTCAGAAATAAAATGCTGGAGTACTCGTATAAAAACTGGAAAAATCATTGTCCATATCTTAAAGCATATTTAGCATTGACGTTATTTCGTATGGACAGAAAAAAAGATGCAGAATTGATTTTAGACAGCATTATGGACAGCGCCAAAACCGAACTGGATCAGGGAACCTTCTGGGCACCTGAAGACCGCGGGTGGCTTTGGTACAATGATCATATTGAATCTCATGCGTTTATTTTAAGGGCATTGATGGAAATAAAACCTGAAGATCAGCATATTGACGGTCTGGTTCTCTGGTTGCTGCTCAATAAAAAATTCAACCAATGGAAATCCACCCGTACCACAGCAGAAGTGATTTATGCACTGGTCTATACTTTAAAACACCAGGGCGCTCTTGCTGTGCATGAAACAGCTAATGTGAAAGTTGGCGGAAAAACGCATGTTTTTGAATTTTCACCCGATGAATATACAGGTGAGCACAATCAAATTATCGTCAAAGGCAAGGATATTCAACCCGAAGTGTTTGCCGAAACTGAAGTGAGTAAGCAAGGCAAGGGCTATATGTTTGCATCAGTAACATGGCATTATTCGACTGAAAAATTACCGGAAAGCTCTAGAGGGGATTATCTTGAAGTAACACGGAAGTTTTTTTTACGGAAACATCAGGGAAAAGAAATGGTGTTGATTCCTATAGACACTACAACTGCTGTGTCAGTGGGCGATCAGGTTGAAGTGCAACTGAGCATTCGTGCCAAGCATCCTATGGAATATGTTCATTTACGCGATCCTCGCGGAGCAGGATTTGAACCTGAGCGCAGTTTAAGCGGATTCCACTGGGATTTAGGAATTGGCTGGTATGAGGAAATTCGTGATAATGGTACGAATTTCTTTTTTGAATGGCTGCCGCAAGGCGAATACACGTTTAAATACAGGATTCGAGCTACCATGTCTGGAACATTTTCGATTAGCCCTGCTACATTGCAAAGCATGTATGCGCCTGAGTTTGGAGCATTTTCAAGTGGGAAGCGGTTGACGATTCAAACCAGCATGCAGTAAGGTATGTCAACATAGACTTTCAGATAAATAATTTCACGGCGTTATCGGTCGGAGATATACTAAAATGTATTATCTCCTCCCTCTAGCCTTGTGAAATGAATTATCTGAAAGTCTATATATAAATAATACTATATTCCATTACTACAAAAAAAAATGATATCTTTATGCACACCACTGAGCCAAGACCATAGAATCGGAATTTGTGCACCTGCTGGATCATTTGATATAGGCAAATTCAATAGTGGACTTCAAGTGATTCAGGAAATGGGTTTTGAAGTGTATATTCCAGAAGCTATATATGCTCAAAAAAACTATACGGCAGGTTCGGATGAACAACGGGCATTCATACTGCAACACCTTTTTCTCGATAAAACCATCAACTGTATTGTTTGTGCACGCGGTGGGTACGGAAGCATGAGAATTCTTTCTCTTTTAGATTTTGGACTGATTCGGAAACATCCTAAGCGTATCGTTGGGTTTAGTGATATTACAGCGTTGCTTGTAACACTGTATCAACAATGCAACTTTATTACTTATCATGGCCCTATGGTAACCACGTTGAGTCAGAACTGTACCATCAGCAGATCACATTGGTATGATGTACTTACCCATAACTCACCCAATACAATTCATGCACTTGGACCAACATTACATGGAGGGTCAGCAGAAGGACGCTTGATTGGTGGAAATTTAACCACCTTATGTCATTTATTGGGAACACCGTATATGCCTAACTTTGATAACCATATTGTATTTTTTGAGGATATTGCTGAACCTGTGTATAAACTGGATAGAATGCTTACTCAAATGAAATTAGCGGGTGTTTTTAAGAAAATTCATGGATTAATCCTAGGTTCGTTTAAAAATTGTGGCAACATTCTTATGATTTATGACTTGTTCTATGAACTATTTAAACATGATGGAATTCCTATGCTTGCAGGCTTTCATGTGGGGCATGATACCCCAAACATGACTTTACCCATTGGGATGAGGGTCTCTTTGGATACTCACAAGCAGACCCTTAATTTTCTTTAAAAACGTTATTGAGGATATCCAGCGGCTCATATTGGATTCCGGGGTCGTGATGTGGTAAGACATGCTTTATTTAATGTATCAAAAACCGATTGAATGGGAATTTGTTTTTCCTTTGCGATGGTTTTACAGGATTCATATTCCGGTTTCAAACAAACTGTCCCATCTTTTCGAAGAATTCGTTTAGCCTGAATGTTTCCCAAATCAGTATTAACACAAACCAATTCCCGATACAAAACATCCCGTGCGGCTGAATACCAGCGTAACCCAATAGTCGTCGTTTCAGAAAACAAGATATGAACGATATGGTCATGGTGAGATTCGTCGCAAAGGACTTGAATGATAATTCCCGGTCGGTTTTTTTTCATATATACAGGAATCCAGCATACATCCAATGCACCTGCTTCAAATAGGCGTTCCATTACATAACTGTAAATCTGTGGATTCATGTCATCTATAGTGGCTTCAATAATTCTGATGGTTTGCGTTGAGGTTTCATGAATTTGTTTCTGTGAATCTGATTGTCCCATGATAACACGCAACACGTTCGGACGGGTATCGAATATATAAGTTCCAGCGCCATAGCCAACTTTGTCAATACGCATCACTGGCATAGGTGAAAATTCTTTGACGAGCGTTGCAAGAATGGCTGCACCTGTAGGCGTAACGAGTTCTTTCGTTTCAGCAACTCCATAGACGGGAATATGGTTGAGTATTTCAAGTGTTGCGGGCGCGGGTAAAGGCAAATTTCCATGACGGCATTGAACAAAGCCATGCCCCAGAGGAACTGGAGAAGAGAAAAAATGATCAATCTTTAAATAGTGAACCCCTAATGCAGTGCCAACAATATCCACAATTGCATCAATTCCGCCGAGTTCATGGAAATGAACATGATCCAGTTCTGTTCCATGAATATGAGATTCTGCTGTAGCTAAGCAGTGAAAAATTGACCTGCTGATTTGTTTTACTTCTTCTGGCAATGGACTATGATCAATTAATGCAACAATCGTCTTATATGTTCTTTCTGTTTCATGGTCAGTTACATGTACTTGAACATGAGCGGCTTTGATTCCATAGCGATGTTTATAAGTTAATTCAATCTCAAAACCAGTTAATGGCAGCCGTGATAGCTCTTGTTTCAACCATGCGACAGGTACTCCAAGTTCAATCAACGATGCCAATACCATGTTACCGCTGATACCTGAAAAACAATCAAAATAGGCAATATTCATAAATTACCGGGCATTCTGTTGATGAAGGTTAATAATTTCCAAAAGCAATTCAGCAGAATAGACCATGTCTTGCAATCGGATATACTCTTTGACCGTATGAACATCCTGCATTCCGGTTCCAAGCACGCCCGTAACAATGCCATTATGGAAAAAAACATTGGCATCAGAGCAGCCGCCAGCGGTTTTAAGTTTCATGTCTCTTTTTCCAAGATGTTGAGCTGCATGTGAAGCCAGATGTACAACAGGATGATCATCTGGGATACTAAGGTTTTGAAAATCATTCGCAACGTGCATTTCAACTCGGGGTAAACCGGGTTCAATACTATGCCGTTGAAATTCAGCAATGGTTTCATGAAATCGGGCGACCATTTCATTGGTGATATCGCTGAGTTTTTGATCGTTATGACTTCGTGCTTCTGCTTTGATAACCACATGGTCTGGAACAATATTGGTGGCTAGGCCACCTTGAATAATACCAATATTGCATGTAGTTTCCTGATCAATTCGGCCTAATCGAAGTTTAGATATTGCACAGCTCGCCACAAAAATTGCATTGATTCCTTTTTCAGGAGCCGCACCTGCATGAGCCGCTTTTCCAAATACATGAAATTCCATTCGATTGGATGATGGCGCTCGGGTAACAATACTTTCTGTATCTGATGAATCAAAAATATAACCCATTTTTGAACGCAGTTGGTCATATTCTAAATAACGTGCTCCAAGAAGCCCCAATTCTTCACAAATGGTAAACACGATTTCAAGATCACCATGAGGGGGTTTATGTTCAGATAGTACGCGTAATACCTCAATAATAATGGCCAGAGCGCTTTTATCATCTGCACCAAGAATCGTATCGCCCTGACTTCTGAAAATACCTTCAGCATCCAATACAGGTTTTATTTTTTTTCCCGGTTCTACCGTATCCATGTGTCCAGAAATTAACATAGGCGCCACATGAGGACAGTTGCCTTTGATTCTGGCAATTAAATTCCCGGTATTGCTTCCGCTCGGCTTTCCAGCACCATCGATGTAAATTTCTGCTCCTAATTTTTTTAAAATTTCCTGTAATTCTAAACAAATATTGGCTTCATCTCTTGAGACACTGTCAATTTGAACTAATCTTAGAAATGTATCAGCGAGTCTATCTTCTCGTAACATAGTATCAATCGTCTCCTTTTTTTGTTTGAGTGTAACCTTTTTTCATTTTTTTTATAGGGCAGACCTACATGCCTGAACACTTTGGGCGAACACAAGGTTCGCCCCTACATTGATCCGTAACATCGGGGTGAAAACGATGTAGGGGCGAACCTTGTGTTCGCCCTTTGAAAAATATCCTACAAATATTATTAAAAAAGGTTACACTCATTTTGTTTAGTAACGCAAATTGAATAACCTACTGTCTTTCCGGATTAAAATTGTATTTTGTAGTATCTCTGGATATAGTGTTATTTTTTTAATAATTCAATCTCTTTGATTTATTTTTGTCTTGTTGATGAGTACTTGGCAAGCTGTTCACTGATTTGAGCGGCTTTTTCTGTACTTACATAAGATAAAATTTGACCGGCCAATTCGCCTTTCATACGCGATAAAATCCGAGCTGCAATATCAATATCAAGACTGTCAAAAATGGGGCCTGCCTTACTCGCTTTCATTCCTGAATACACCTTCACCAATTGAGTAATTTTAGCTTCTTCTTCCATTTTTCGTTTAGCCTCTTCTTCTTTTTCGATTTTATCGTCTTCTTGTTGTTTGACTTTGTCTTTTTCTTCGCGTTCTTTTTCTTCTTGTTCTTTCACTTTAATCTGTTCAAGATTTTGATCAATTTGGGTTTGAATTTCAGTAAGTCTTTCGACTTTTTCTTCAATTTCTTTCTTGAGTGCTTCCAAACGAAGTTTTTCCTGAAGTACTCTTTCTTCTTCTTCTTTGATTAGTTTGCGTTTGTCTTCCAATCCATCAAGAATAATTTTAAGTTCCTGATCTGGTGTTTTCGTTTCAGGAGGGGGGACTGTTTCTTTTTTTTCATCAGTATCTTTAGCTGTATCTTTATCTGTATCTTTATCTTTTTCCTGTTTATCTTTTTTTTGGTCTTTATCATCCTTTTTTTTATCATCTTTTGTATCATCTTTTTTGGTATCATCTTTTTTGGTTTCATCTTTTTTGGTTTCATCTTTTTTGGTTTCAGCAGATGCAACATTATAAGAAAATGGGTAGTGGTCTTGTAATGGTGACGCCACAAAATAAGATAAAATCACAGTAAAACATCCTAACCAAACAGATCCGATA
>PDZT01000269.1 GCA_002753105.1 Deltaproteobacteria bacterium YD0425bin50
TATAGCTTTATACGAAAATTTGTTTGAAACAATACCAGATTTATAGATCGTTTTTGAAATCGGCTGCGGTTCTGCAATTGATTTTCGGCTTAACCGTTTGACTACGCCTATGCCTGAGGCTGCTTTAACTTTACGAATCAAATCACGAGTAACTTCTTTAATATTACTTGAAACTGTTCCTCCGGGTTTCGCAACATAATCAAATGCACCAATCTCAAGCGCATCAAATGTAATTTGAGCATTTTCTTGGGTTAAGGAGGAAACCATAATTACTGGCGCAATTTCTTTTTTAATAATCTGTTTTAATGCGGTAATTCCATCCATTTTCGGCATATTAATATCTAAGGTGATGACATCGGGTTTTAATTCTGCTGCTTTTTGGAGCACATCTTCGCCGTCTCTGGCTGTACCAATCACCTCGATTTCACGAGAACTTTCAAGAATTTCTTTTAGGCTGCGACGCATCAGAGCTGAATCATCTGCAACCAATACTTTAATCAATTTCATGATTCTTCCTTAACTTATTTTTTCTCGAATTGTTTTATCAATTCAAGCAATTTTGCTTTTTCTTGTCTTTCAGCTTCTAAGGCTTGAAGCTTTTTCCTTTTAATTTTAACATTCTTTTTAGTAACTTAGCATCTTGCTTATCTTTTGTACGGCCTGCGGCGATTTTATTTTTTATTAAATCATCAAGAGAAATAACAGGCATTATTACATCGTCTAACTCAATATATTTAGCGTGCTGTAATGCGTCAGTAAATGAAATATCACCAGAAATGGTTGTAATGATATCAATTCGACAAGGATTCACACCTATTTGAAAAATAATTCCCTTTTCTGAAAAATCGTTAGATGATATTCCCTGAAGTGGAGCGCCAAATTCTATTAACGATCTATATACGTTAACCGAATTTTCTTTTGTGGGATTCACCCAGATATCGAAATCCGAAGTACTTCGAGGATAACCATGTGCTGCAATCGCATATGCCCCAACCACGAGGAACTCAACTCCCTGTTCTTTTAAACACTGTAACATGTCTTTGTAATCTGGATTGAGCATTTATGTTTCCTCGTGTGCTAATTGTCCATAAAGCAATAGTTATGTCCCATACCATTTCAACCCGTTCACGCATTGTGGCATCAACAAACCCATCATCCTCAAGATTGTCCTCTATCTTGATTCTTTTTATTTTTGTTTTATCCAGTTTCATCATTATTAATACTTATAATACAGTGATGTGGAATGAACATCGTAGGCGTAGGGAACAGACATGTCTGTTCCCTACGCTTTTGATTACTCTGCTATAGTCATTTTCCCCAATTTTTTCTTAGTCGGAGGAACACCTTTTTTTACATCTTTTTTAAAATCAGAGTTATCAGATTTCGCATTGGATAGATTCTCTAACACTTTTTTTTCACTAACAGTTAAGAGTTTTTCCGTATCCAATAACAGAATCATTCGTTTACCATTATCAACCTTGCATATTCCAGTCATAAATTCTGTATGAGCATCTCCAGAAGTGACGATCTGAGGCGTGGGTTCAATATCTGATGAAGACAAGCGAAGCACTTCATTGACTTGATCCACAATAATTCCGGTACGGTTTCCATTTAAGTCAACAATAATTATCCGTGTGCGATCATCGGTTTCTTTTTTGGATAACAGAAAACGCTGACGTAAATTGATTAATGGAACCACCTGACCTCTTAAATTCGTTACGCCAGAAACGTAATCCGGTGCTTTTGGCATACGCGTAACATCACCCAAGCGATTGATTTCCTGAACCTCAGTGATTTCAAAACCATACTCTTCATCTTCCAACTTAAAGGTTACGAGTTGTTTTTCATCAATATTCCCATTTTGTGCAGACTTGACCTGTTGAGTTTCTGATTGCTCGGTTTCTTTTTGATCTACCAGACTGCTGACTTGAGAAATATCAATCAACCCATTCAGATTGAGAATCAAAATCAGACGCTTGCCGTCATTTAACTGGGCAACGGATTCAATCTCATTGGTATTAGATGCGAGCTGCGGGGTTGCATCAATCAACGATATAGGTACCCGCAACACTTCATTCACTCGATCGACCATTAACCCAACAGTAAAGCCATTGATTTCAACAACCAATACCCGTTGATCTTCAGCATCTGTTTCTTCCATGTTCAACATGGTACGCAGATTCAAGATAGGTAAAAGGACATTTCTTACCGTAATCAATCCACGAACATGAGCCGGCGCATTAGGAACAGCAGTGATTTCAGTTAAGCGCAGAATTTCTTTGACCACGCCAATATCAAACGCATATTCCTCATCTCCAACCACAAAAGAAACCAATTGGCGCTCATCTATCTGTTGGGTCTTGGCTTCAGATTCTGATGTTGTTGATAAAGCTTCAGTTCGTTCTTTTTGCTTTGATTCTGATACATCAATATTGAGTACTTCTTCAGGACGAATCGTTAAAATCAAGCGTTTCCCCTGATTCAGTTTCACCACTCCGTTTAAAAAAGAATTATCCACACCGCCTTGAGTAACCGCAGGAGGCGGGTCTTCATCAGATGCAGAAACTCGCATGACTTCACTTACGGCATCCACGAGGATACCTGTGCTGATACCATTAATATCCAAAATCAACACCCGAGTGCGTTCAGTCAGGTCAACATCAGGTAAAAATAACCTGCGCCGACCATCAATGATGGGTAATACATTGCCTCTGAGATTTGCAATTCCCCGAACATAATTTGGCGCTCGTGGAATATAAGTAATCTCAGGAACGCGAACAATTTCCCGTATTGTATTGATATCCACGCCGAATTCTTCATCTGCAAGCTTGAAGCAAACGAGTTGACGCTCATCAATATCACGGGATTCGCCTGTATTGAGTTTGGCAGTTGTGAGTTGTGCCATGTCAACCTCCCTATTGTGTCATGTTTTGCAGTTCATCAGCCTGACTTGCCACTTCTTCAACAGATTCTCCAATTTCTTGAAGGGCCTTATGACTTTCTTCAGCCGCTTTTGCCGCTTCCTGACATGCTTTGGATGCCTCTTCTGAAGCCGCAGCAATCTGCTGAACTGCTTTGGTCGCTTGTTCAAGCGCTGCATTCGATTCCTGAGCACCCCGTTCAATTTCTGTCATACCATTTTGAACGCCAACCACATCTTTTTCAATTGTGTTTAAATTGACTGTAGATTTTTTAGCTTCAACTACTTGGGATTTTGATGTTGCTGTTGCAGCATCAATATCTGCAGAAACTTTGATAATCTGTGCCTGAATTTCTCGTACCATATCTTTAATTTTATCTGCATTTTCAGCACTTTCATTGGCTAATGTACGAATATCGCCAGCAACAACTGAAAAACCCCGTCCAAATTCACCAGCACGCGCAGCTTCTATAGACCCATTCACTGCAAGCATATTGGTTTGAATCGTAACCATTGAAATTTGATCTACAATCTTTTCAATATTACGGGTACGAAGCTCAAGGGTTTTGATATTTTTTGCAGATTCAATGGATGCATCCGCTGCCTTAACAATGTTGTTAATTAAATTTTCTACGTTAACCTTATTTTTGACAAATACCTTAACCATGTTTTCAATCCGATCAGTTGCATCTTTGCCTCGTTCTGCCATGATAGAAGCAGCTTCAGTTAACCGCTTACCAATCTGCTCGGCTTTATCTGATGCTTTGGCCTGTTCATCAGCCGCTTTCTGAATTTGTTCTATGGCTTTTAATATTTGTGCGGATGCGGAAGTCGCTTCTTCAACGCTGGCAGACAATTGTTCTGATGCTGCGGCTACCTCTTCTGCTGATTTTTGCGTATCGGTTGCATTTTTCAATGAATCTGCCATATCAGACAGATTATCTGCGGCTTCCTGCATTTCAGCAAATGCTTTTGCCTGTTCTTGTAATGCTTTCAACGATTCTTCGCAGGAAGAACTTTGCTCATCCGAAGCCGCAGCAATATGTTCAGCACCTTCAAGATATTCTCGTGAACCGCCTAATATATCACCTGCGTTTTTATTTATAATTTCAGCGCCTTGCTGAATATTTGTAAAATCCGCATCAATGTTCAATAAATCCGAAGTAATTACTTTGGCTTTTTCAACTTCTTCCTGACTTGCCTCACCCGATCGCTGTACTTCTTGAACTACAACTTTAACTTGCTCCTGAATTTCATTGACCACTTCACGAATACTGTTGGCACTCTTTTCAGAAATTTCAGCTAAATTACGAACTTCATCTGCCACAACCGCAAATCCACGTCCATGTTCTCCTGCGCGTGCGGCTTCAATAGCAGCATTTAACGCCAGCAAATTGGTCTGATCCGCAATACGAACCACTGCCTGCACAAATTCACCAATGGAATCACTTTGTTTGGCTAATTCCTGAATCATTTTCGCGGATTCCATATTTGACTCGGCAGCTTGTGAAACACCAGAAATCAATTTTTCAATATCTCTGGATGTCTCCTGAAGCATTTTCTGTAAAATGCCCACATTTTGCACAGCAGCTTTTGCCCGATCATTTGATTGAACCGCAGCTTTTTCAATTTGATTAATCGCTGCACGGGATTCTTCAGCCGCTGCAGATGCTTCTTCTGCACCTGACGCAATGGTTGTCATGGTTTTTTCAAGTTCTTCTGCCGCAGTTGAAGCTTCATTTAAAGCTGACGCCATCTGAGTTACAGCCGCAGCAATTCGTTCAGACATGGCTTGCTGACGGGAAAGCGTTCGTGCTTTAGCTTTCTCTTTGACTGCTTTTTTAGCATCTTGACGTTTATCGAGTGCACTTGCTTCTTCTTTTACTTTAAGACCGGTTTCACCTTTTTGTGGTCTTGCTAATTGACGCGCCATTGTTATCCTCCTTAACATGATTTTAGATTTTTACCTTAGTTACACACACACCTTATTTACACATCTCTTCTGTTGTTTTTTGTGCTACAGGTTTAGATTCATCAGTTGAGCGACTAAAGGCTTCATTATGAATATCTTTAATCAAATTGGATTTGACTTGAATTTCATGTTGAATACCGCTAATTTCCTCAACTGCACGAACCCGTAAAATACCATTGGAATCAATTGAAAAAGAAACACGGATATCCGGCTCACCTGATGGCATTGCTGGAATATCATCTACAATAAATTGACCTAAAGAAATCACTTCATCTAACAACTCATCTTTTTGTTGAATATGAACAGTTACTTTCGTTTGATCATCCTGAGTTGTTGTAAACAAACGATCTGCCTGTAACGGATACACCGTTCCACGTTCAATCAGTGTAATAAATTCGCCGTTATCATCTTCAACGCCAAGATCATGAGAAACAACATCCTTAAAATGTACATCTGGATAATAGCCTTCCATAGACCCGGCAAGCAATCCTGCGCCAATAGCAACGATTTCCTCTGGGTTTAAATCCTGACGAAACACCGTATGACTCGCCAGTTCTTCAGAAAGTAATTGCTTTACGCAGGGAATTCTGCTTGAACCGCCAACCAAAACCACAGAACTGACCCAATCGGGTTGCAGCCCCGTACTTTGAAACGTGTCTCTTAACACTTTACGAATCTGGTCAAGAATAGGTGCAGACAGACTTTCAAACGTATTTCGGTTAATAACCATATTCAAATGTAACGGGCCTTTTTTATGAATC
>PDZT01000029.1 GCA_002753105.1 Deltaproteobacteria bacterium YD0425bin50
ATGGAGTTATTGCCGCATCCGTTTTTGGAAGTCTTGCCAGTTATGTAATAGTAAAAGCAAAATTTGCCATGTTAAAGCCAAAAGGAATAAGCCTTGAACAGGCCGCAACCATTCCATTGATATTTTTAACTGCCTATTATGCCCTGCATCATTTAGCCAAAATTCGTCCAAAAGATCGTATTCTAATTCATGCGGCTGCCGGAGGAGTTGGTTTAGCAGCGATTCAAATAGCTCAACAAGCCGGTGCAGAAATACTTGCCACTGCAAGTTCAGGTAAATGGGAATTCCTGAAATCGTTAGGGATTTCGCATGTCTTAAATTCGAGAACTACAGAATTTGCCAATCAGAATAAAAAAAAAAAAGTGGATATTGTGTTGAACAGCCTGACCGGTGAATTGATTCCAAAAAGTCTTGACGTGTTACATACAAATGGACGGTTTGTTGAAATTGGAAAAATCGGAATTTGGGATCAACAACAGGTCAATGAGAAGCGTCCTGATATTTCGTATTTTTCTTTTGATTTAGGAGATATTTCCCGTCAGCATCCTGAATTGATAGCTTCAATGTTCAATGCGCTTTCAAAAGGATTTGAAAATGGCAGTCTCAGCCCGATTCATCATAAAGTATTTTCTATTCGTGAATCTGTCAGTGCATTTCGATATATGGCTCAGGCAAAGCATATTGGAAAAGTTGTAATTTCGTTGAATGAGAGATTGTTTTCCTCTGATGCTGCATATTTAATCACCGGTGGATTAGGAGCATTAGGTCTGAAACTTGCGGAATGGATGATTTCAGAAGGTGCCCGGCATTTGATTCTTATGGGAAGAAAAAAACCATCGGATGAAGCAGTTAAACTTATTGAAAACCTCAACCGCACTGGTGCAACGATCCTTATTGCACAGGGAGATGTGGCTTCAAAAAGTGATATCGAAGCCATACTTGGCAAAACGCCATCGTTAAAAGGCATTATTCATGCAGCAGGTGTATTAGATGATGCGATGATTCCTGATCAAACCCCTGCTCGTTTTAACCTTGTGATGAATCCAAAAGCTGTTGGCGCATGGAATTTACACTGCCTGTCTCAACACATGGATTTGGATTTTTTTGTGTTGTTTTCATCAGCAGCATCTGTACTCGGCAATCCGGGACAAAGCAATTATGCAGCAGCCAATGCGTTTTTAGACGCATTAGCCCATTTTAGACATAACCAAGGCCTTCCTGCTACGAGTATTAATTGGGGACCATGGGCAAGTATTGGAATGGCAAGTTTACACAGCAATCGGGGAACTCGGTTTGAAGCTCAAGGAATTCGCAGTATAAAACCTGAAGAGGGTTTGCAACTGTTAAACAGAATTCTTTATGAAAAACCAGTGCAAATCAGCGTGATGGATATAGACTGGAAATCATATAATGTGAATTCATCTGTGCAATCTGATTTTTTATCGCTTTGGGTCCAATTTAAACCCGCAAAACCATCTGAGTTTATTGAAAACATAAAACAGCTTCCATTTGAACAAAAAAGCAGATTAATATTGGAACAGATACAGGAACATGCTGGAAAAGTCATGGGCTACGCATCGCATCAACGGGTAGATATTGATGAACCTCTCATGGATCAAGGGTTTGATTCACTGATGGCAGTTGAATTTCGGAATCGGCTGAGTCAACTCATCGGAAAAACACTTCCCGTAACTCTTTTGTTTGATTACCCAACACTTGAAAAAATACGGGATTTCATTTTGGAACACCTAGGAGAATATCGAAATAGTAAGAGTGAAGACCAGAAAAAACCAGTCGAGACATGTCGTAATGATGAGCGAATTCACCAAGAACAATCAGTTGAAAATTCAGCACAAGCAATCTTGGATGAAATTGAAAGCCTGATTAAAACGTGAATTTTTTTTCAGTAAAAAGTCTTAAACAGGCATCTACAACAGTTGGATCAAATGCCGTTCCTTTTTTAGATTTTATCTCATCTAATGCCATATCAAAACCGAGTGCAGCCCTGTAAGGCCGATGCATTGCCATTGCTTCCACGACATCTGATACAGCAATAATTCGTGCTTCAAGCAAGATATTTTCTCCAGATAATTGCAATGGGTAGCCTTTACCATCTAAGCGTTCCTGATGTTGAAGTACAATTTGAGCAATTGGCCACGGGAATTCAATATTTTTAAGAATATCGTAACCGGTTTCACAATGACTTTTAATCACACCAAATTCAGCTTCCGTTAATTTTCCGGGCTTGCTTAGAATTTCTGCCGGCACACAAATTTTTCCAATGTCATGCAGAATTCCAGCAACTCGAATACCTTCAATCTGTTCTTGGGGCAGCCCCATTTCCTTGGCGATAGCGGTTGCCAGCTTACTGACCCGCTGTTGATGGCCGGCAGTATAAGGGTCTCTTCGTTCAACGGCTGATGATAAAGCCATCACGGTTGCATTGAGTGCTTTTTGCAACCGTTCATAGCTTATACGAAGCTCCTGAACCTGTTCTTGTACCCGCGCTTCCAATTGGCGATTGTACGTCTCGATCTGTTTACGATACACGGCTTCTTTATCGCGTAACCGTTTTCTTTCGAGCGAAGATTCAATTCTGACATGCAGAAGAGCATAATTATACGGTTTGGATAAATAATCATCAGCTCCATTTTCTAAGCAGCGTACTACGCCGTCAATGTCATCTAATGCTGAAAGCATAATCACTCGAATCCTGCAAAACGCAGGATTCTTTTTAATATGCTGTAACACTTCATATCCGTTCATTTCAGGCATCATGAGATCAAGCAGCACAAGATCAAACTTGACATTTGAAAGCATATCTAACGCCTGTCGTCCGTTATCTGACGTGGCAACCGTATATCCCTGACGTTCCAGATGCCGCGTAAGCAAATCACGGTTCATTTCATTATCATCAACCACTAAAATAGACCCTTGATGTGAAATAGAGTCCTCAAGCTGCTGATCAATTGGGAGGATTGATGAAAAGATATCTTGTATTAAAGGGGAGACGTTGGATAACCCAACATTAAAATCGATTTTACCAGCTTCAAATTTTTCAATCTTTACAAATTCTTCAATTAATTTAAACAATTGTCGTCCAGCCATTTGAATTTTCATCAAATCGCTTGTAAAAGAATGAGTAAGACGGTCTGCTGAATCTTCAAGAAGCATTTCAGTATAGCCAACAATCGTATTGATCATGGTTCGAATGGCATGGCGAAAATTCGTTCCAAAAGATTTAAAATCAAATTCTTTTTGGGTTGTATCATTAACAAGATCAAGAAGCTCTCTACCCGTATGACAGATTTTTTCAAGGTCAGAACGTAAATCAGAAGCTTCATCACCGCGCTCAGAAGTATCCTCCAAAAGCATTTCGCTGTACCCAATAATCGCATTGATCGGGGTACGCAGTTCATGCCTCATATATGCGCGTTTTGCTCTGGAATCATTGTCTATATCGGTAGAAATTGTTTCTTGGGTTGTCATGTTAACTAACCTTTTTTAAATTGGCTTCAATTTTGTCAAGCAAGCGCGGTAATTCAATAGGCTTGCTGTCGTAATCATCACATCCGGCTTCCAAAGCTTTTTCTTTGTCACCAGACATCGCATGTGCAGTTAGAGCTATGATTGGAATCGCCTTTGTTTCATCTGCTGCTTTCAGTTGTTTGGTTGCTGTCCATCCGTCTAATACTGGGAGACTCATATCCATAAGTATTAAATCCGGTTTTTGTGACTGTGCCATTTGAACGCCTTCACCCCCGTCCACAGCAATAATCACATCATAACCTTTACGCATAAGACGACGTGACAACATGTCTCGATTCATTTCATTATCTTCAACCAAAAGTAATTTTGCCATGTTACTGAACTCCTGTTGTTTATTTATTGTTTTTGGTCATAAATTTTAAAAATTTCATCTGTATATAAAAAAGTTAACTGTTCAATTTTGGCTTGAGAATATAGTATTCGATCAAAAGGATCACGATGAAATAAGGGAAGTTTTAAATATTCAAGAAGATGAGTTTCATTCATTGATAATATCTTAAAATCATAATAATCTGTAATAATTTTAAAAAAATTTTCTAATTCAATATCAAGTTCCAATTTGCCAATACTAAACTTGATTGTAATTTCCCATAAAGAAACAATACTAACATAAATTTCATTTTCTGGTTTCTCGATAATTTCCTTGTATTTAATGCTTAATTGATCATCGTCTTTAATAAACCATAAGAGAACGTTTGTATCTAAAAGAATTTTCATTTCATATATTCTTTCATATCTTCTAAAGGTTCATTAAAATCTTTGTCAATTCTTATCTTCCCTTTCAAAATACCCGCTTTCCTTTTTTGTTTTACTACTTTTTTCGGCATGATAATCAGATAGACTTCTTCTTCAATAAAAGGATAACTTTCCAATAGTTTAATAGTATTATGATCAATAAATTTTGCATTTAACATACATATTGTTTCCATAAAATCAGTGCCTTTCATGCTGTCTGCTGCTGCTGAATAAAAGTCGCGACTAAAGAACGTACTTCGCGAAGCAAATCTTCGCTGCGATATTCGCCTTTTTGAATAATGCGTTTTACATAACCGCTGAGTTGATTTCGGTCATCTTGGTTAATGTCTTTGGCTGTGATGACAACAATCGGGACAGATGCGAACTGTTCATGTTTACGAAATTCCTGAATAAATGCAAAGCCGTCCATTTCCGGCATCATCAGATCAAGAAAAATAAGTGATGGTAGTGCTTTGGCAATTTGCTGCAATGCAATGCGTCCATTTTCAGCCTCGTTCACATGCCATCCTTCTTTTTCTAAAATTCTACGTAACATTTCCCGAGTTGTTGGATCATCCTCTACAATCAAAATAGCCCCAGAGCTCATTTCCCCTCGGCATTTTTTCAGTATTGCGATAAGTCGGTCTTTGTCAACCGGTTTATTCAGATATTCCATAGCTCCAAGGCTAAAACCATGTTTTTTGTCATCTAAAACGGTTATCATAATTACTGGGATATCGGAAATGTCAGGGTCTTCCTTTAGAGTTGTCAGCACAGTCCATCCATCCATACCGGGCATGAGCACATCACAGGTTATGGCAAGCGGCTGCAATTCCTTAGCAAGCCGGATGCCTTCTTCACCATCGTAAGCACTGATCACTTCAAACCCTTCTTTGGTTAAAAAACGGCTCAATAAATCATGTATTTTGGGATCATCATCAATAATCAGAATTTTATTTATTGCTGTAGGTTTAGACCTGATATGAGTTGTCTCGGGATCTGGTAAAATAGGTTTATTCGTTGATACAAGTCGTTGAACTTCTCGAAGAAGGTCCTGATGATTATATGAGCCTTTCTGGACTACAAGCTTAACATAACCATCGAGCCGTTGAAGGTCTTCCTGATTCAGGTCTTTGGCTGTAACAACGATAATCGGAATAGACTTCAGTTTTTCTTGTTTCCGGATTTCTTCTACAAACTGAAAACCATCCATTTCTGGCATCATCAAATCAAGTAATATTAATGCAGGTTCTTTTTGAGCGGCAACTTCTAAACCTATTCGGCCATTTTGCGCTTCAACTACAGACATTCCCTCTTTTTCGATCATACGACGAAGCAGATTACGTGTAACAGCATCATCCTCAACAATCATAATAGATCCTGATGTTCCGCTGTGTAAAAATTTTTTTAGAACAGAAAATAAACGCTCGCGGTCAATCGGCTTGGTTAAGTAGTCAGCGGCACCAAGAGCAAACCCAATATTGTCTTCATCTAAAACAGAAAGCATGACAACTGGAATATCTGAAAGTTCAGCATTCGATTTTAATGCGGACAATACTGCCCAGCCGTCCATCCCCGGCATGAGCACATCAAGAATGATAACATCGGGATGAATTTCTTTGGCAACGGTCAATCCTTCTTGTCCACTGAATGCAGACGTAACATTGAATTTTTCCTTTGTAAGAATTCGTCTGATCATGTCTTGTGCTTTTGGATCATCATCAATGACAAGAATTTGATTTATTTCTTTTGATCCTGAGATATTAAGAATTTGTTCCGGCAGAGTTTCGATTTCTTCAATTTTTTCAATTATGACCTCTGCTGGAAGCCGTATTGAAAATGTTGATCCTTTACCCGGTTCACTTTGAACTGTTATGTCGCCTCCCATCATCTGACAAACATGACGACTGATCGCAAGGCCTAATCCAGTGCCGCCAAATTGGCGTGTAGTTGATGCATCAGCTTGTGAAAATGCCTGAAACAGTTTTTTCTGCTGATCAACCGTCATTCCAATACCGGTATCTATCACATTAAAGATGATCCAGTCCTGACCACTGATTTCAGAGCTATCAGATGTTACCTGCCTTGACACATCAAGTGTTATCATACCCTGTTTAGTAAATTTAGATGCATTACTTAACAAATTGAACAGGGCTTGTCTTACTTTTGTCAGATCAGCTCGCATGGAACCTAGACCATCTAAGCAATTTACCTGAAGTGTATTGCCATTTTTTTCAATAAGCGGGTGAATGGTTACAGTAACATCATGGATCATCTTATTAATCTCAAAATCCTCTAGGTAAAGCTCCATTTTGCCTGCTTCGATTTTCGAAAAGTCAAGAATATCATTGATCAACGCTAATAAATGCTTACCTGCAGCATTGATTTTTTTTAAGTCAGGTATAAACTCATCATTCCCCAAATCCTCAGCTTCTTCAGTCAGCATTTCACTATAGCCGATAATCGCATTCATTGGGGTTCGCAATTCATGACTCATGTTGGCTAAAAAAGTACTTTTTGCACGATTCGCTGCATCTGCAGCAACACGTGCTTGAGCCAAGTCTCGTTCTCGTTGCTCAGACTGATGGAGTTCACCTGAAAGCCTTTCGCGAAGTTCCCGTTCAACAGTTGCTTTTTCTTCCAGCCGTCGAAGAATTTCTTCCATTTTCATGAATTGTTCAACTACGAGGTTTGCTGTAATTTCTGATGCTTTACGGGCAATTTCTATTTCATTTCTGAGTAGTGCGTTTTCTGCTAATAATGGATTGATGAGCATATCATTTGTTTTGATTTTCACGGTTCATATCCCCCAAATTTACAACGTAATAAAATTTCCTTTATCGGCAAGTTCAACTGCGATCATTGCTGCTTTTTCAATAAGCACTTGATTTATATTCCCTGCAATTCCAACAATGAGAATATCAGGGAGCATTCCTTCACAGACAATGGGTAACATACGCAACAGATATGGCAATCCAGAGCTATGGTCATAGGTAGTTGTCATTTCTGAGAATAGCTCATTCGCTTTAAGAATCACAACATCATCTGACTTGTCTGATATCAATAATCGATCAACAAAAATAACCCGTTCTGCTTTTTCGACAAACCGCAACAGGTCTAGTCCTGAAAGGCCGCCATCAATTAAAGTGATATCCGGCGGCAATTGTTTTTGTTTTAAAAAGTCATACACCCAAGGGCCGGCAGCATCTTCGCTTACATACCGGTTGCCAATACAGATGATCTGTTTCATTAAAGCAATCTTTCCCTATTTCAAAAAATAAAGGCAGATAGAATACCAAGAACCTCATTTAAAACTGATTTAGTAATTTTTTTAACAAATTCGATTTCTCTTGAGTTATAGTCTATAGATTTTACCTGATCTACCATAATAAAACCAGTAATTGTAAAATCTTTTGGAATTGGCACATGGAATGGAATATTCCGATTCGTATTTGTGATAGGACAAACCACAGCTAATCCGGTATTTACATTAAATAAATATTTACTGATTACCAATGCAGGTCTTCTTCCTTTTTGTTCATGTCCTGATTGAGGATCAAAACTTAAAAAAACAATATCACCTTGTTTGGGTATATATTCTATAAATTTTCTGCTATTCCTCTCTGCCAACAGCGACACCCCAATTAACTTCTTCCACGTTATAATTTTTTGGCATTTGCTTGATTAAATTTTTAAGTTGGTATTTTTTACGATCATTTTTTTGAGATGTTTGAATAATAATTTTTCCTTTCTTAGCGGAAATTTCTATTGAATCTCCTGGGGTCAATTTAGATATTTCCAGAATTTGCTTTGAGATACGAATTCCGTGACTATTTCCCCATTTTTGAATTATGCTGTGCATAAACACCTTTCTTTATATTTATGTTCACTAAATAAAGATTTTTCCCATATTTTGGTGATGGTTAATCGCATGAACAGTACAAACAAGACAAGGATCAAAGGATCGAACCACATGTCCTACTTCAAGGGGATTGGAAATATCCTGAATCGGGGTACCCACAAGGGCTTCCTCAATAGGGCCGCGAACACCATGAGAATCTCGTGGGGAAGCATTCCATGCAGTCGGTGTGATGATCTGATAATGTTGAATCATTTGGTCTTTAATTTTTACCCAGTGTCCCAATGCTCCTCGGCTGGCATGGGTTAATCCAAACCCTTCTCCCTCAAAAATTTCTCCGGGTGATGTATAAAAATGTCCATCGCTAGTGACTTGAGAAAGGTGTGTTTCCAGCATTGGAATAAGCGATACACTTCTGATCAATCGTGTCAGTTCTCTTGTAAATACGCTGACGCCTTTACTTTTAATCAAGTCTAAAAATAATGGATTTCCAGAGATTAGCATTTCAGCAAGCGGACCCGTTTCAGGTGAAAATCCATGATAACGCGGCGCTTTAGCCCATGAATATTTTTGGCTTTCATTGCCAGTCGCATATGGCTGGGTTTCACCATCAAACGGATGCTTGCCGCCTTCATAATCCATGTACCATGAATAAGCTACATGCTCGTTAATATGGTTTTGATCAAATTCTTTGACTTGGAAATCATGGAAAAAACCCGCAGGAATCCATTTTTTGTTTTCTGGTAAATTAATCGATCCATAACTCAGAAACGCGCCATGTCCTTTTCCAATTTTATCAAGCCCCATAGCACGGGAAAAACGAACATAAAAACCAAGTTCACTGTCCCAGTGTGTTCTGTTTTCTTCCATCCAAGCATTGAGATCAACCACAGTGTGTACTTCATTAAACCGATCAATACTGCATCCAAGCACTCGCTGTTCATACCAATTTCGATATTGTTTGAGAAGTAATCGGCATTGCATCAGATCACTTGAACTCGGAACAGAAGCGATGCCTCCGGGCACCATGTATGATGAATGAGGCCATTGTCCCCCAATAATTGCAATCATTTCTAACAGCTTTTTGGTTTCCTTGATGGTTTGTATCACCGTTTCGCCTTTAAAGGGTTCATAACGGCGTAAGGCTTCATCAAACAATGGAGAGTTTTTGTATAATGGATTAACAAAATCAACAGCAAACATTAAAAAAGCCTGACGGATATCGCTTTGAAGCATTTCTGTCATTTGTACGATATTTCTGATGATAACCGCATCAGGTGGTGGAGTTACTTTTGCGATCATATCAAGTGATAATGCGGCGGCTGCCTGATGAGCTGTGCTGCATATACCACAGATACGCGGAGTAATAACGAGTCCATCAAGCGCGCCTCGACCCACAAGAATTTTCTCAAATCCCCTGTACATAGTCCCTGAACTCCAAGCATTAGAGACTACACCTTTATCTACATCCACCCAGATTTCCAAGTCACCTTCAACACGGTTTAATGGAATATTTATCCTTTTTTGTGTCATTTTTTTCTCCTTGTTAAGCCATTATACTCGAGTTTCTCGTTTTATTAGTCTATCCGGAGCTGCTGCGGCAGCCATTCCCTTATATGCCAAATAATGCGCTCTGTCGATACCTTCAGGAAGTTCTAAAGGAATACCTGCAATGTTTCGAGTTTTAAAAAAAGGATATGGCTGAGGAAAATCAGGGTTCGTACATCCAACACAAGGCACCCCAACTCGTGTTTTTGAACTCCGTTTATTCCATAGAAGTTTATTACATGGCCCATGAGCCAACGGCCCATGACATCCCAAATAAAAGAAAAGACAGCCTCTATTACCGAAATTTGCATCTTCAACTCGGTATTCATGGTACTCATTTCGAACACACCCCTGATGAATAAGCATATTATAAAATTCTAAAGGTGCATTATAGTGATTTAAAGCGATTGGAATATTAGTACATAGTGCTGCCAATGTACTTGATAATGCATCATAGTGACATGGACACCCGGGAAGATTAATGACAGGCAGGCCGATATCTGTTTTAAACATAGAGCCTAGAAATCCGCCTTTATGAGATTTTAAAAATTGTAATCCCGTAGCTTCAATTTCACCATCTGCCCCAATTCCTCCGAAACTTGCACAGGTTCCAACAGCAATTACGGCTTTAGCTCGTCTAACCAGCAAACCCAATATATCTTTTTTGGGTTTTCCTTCAAATGTATCATACATGCCAGTTCCTCCGGGACCTCTGATAATTGACCCCTCAACGCATAATATATCAAGGGGTTGTTCTCCGGAAAATATTGCCTCAAGTAAATTTCTATGTTGAGTTGGGCTTGGATTTGATAATGACGGATGAAACAGAATCTCAATATCCACAAGCTTAACAAAATCGATGATATCTGGAGATTCCATGCTTAAAAGTCCCATGCTATCTCCTCCGCAAGCACCACATTGTAGCCAATAGAGCGTTTTGGACATACATTTCTCCTTTTAGTTACTGTATTCATGATTTATTTGTCGTATTGTATAAAAAATTTTATTGAAAATAGCAATATACCTTATCACAAATCACAATAGATTGCTTTTAAGCTGACAAGAAATTCTTCGAGGTGGGATATCATATATATAGGGCAACCCTTTTGTGGTTGCCCTTGTACTTAGGCCATAAATTAGGGGGTTGGATTGGATATCCAGTTTTTTATCTTCTTGAGGATTTCACTTTGCCACATATCAGTGATTCTCATGCGAACAAAATTGATAAACAGACGATCGATGAGTTCAAACACTTTATTGTACAAATAATACTTTTCTAAAATAGCGCCCTCAATATCTTCTTTTGATTCAAGAGCTGCGGTTTCAGGCGGTTTTAATCCTGTAATAGTTAAACTTTCACCTTTAATACTAAAACGCCATTCTAGTTCATCTTCTTTGTAGGTCAGATTCATTTCTGTGGCAAACGCACCTTTGCTAAGCGCTAATAGGCCTTCTTTTAAATCAGCATCATCACCTTTGATAGTGACCGTTTCCATTGAATCGTCATTAAGATGATGTTCAAGTACAACCCGATTTCCGATGGTTAAGGAAAATCGTTCAGGGTCTTTAAATAGTTGTTCTGGACCATTTTCAATGGCATACCATAACCATGTTAAAAATTCATTTCCAAGAAACCGATAACGGTTATAGGCTAAAGCGATATCAATCATAGTTCATCCATTCAATAAATAAAAAAATTAATATTTTTACCACCACACAGGGTTAGTATCAAAACGATCATGGTTTTTTCCAGATACAGAATAATATCCATCACCATCTTTATCAAAATACAAATATTTTATATCTTCAATCATATCATAACCACCATCTGCAAGCCCTGAAGCATTGAATTGAAAAGCGGCTTTACCTTTGTTTCCCTGAAAGGTATCAATAAAAATATCAAATTGATGATAACTATCTCCTCGATATGCAGTGGCATACATGATCCCATAAAACTTATTCGATTCCTGTTGAATCAGTCCTGAAATATTCGTGAACACTGTTCCAATTTCTCGAATGCTATTGGCAAATACAGCACCATCTTTTCCTAAATGCTCTGTATCGAGCACAGTTCTATCCAGTTCATTCGTATTCAAGGCGATTGTAAAAACAAGATGGTGTGTACGATCCACCATGGTTTTCGCTTGGTCATAAGAATAGAGTGCAGAAGTATCCTGACCATCAGTAAACACAATCAGATTTCCGGTGGTAACATGGTCTTCTGTATTAAAAACATGTTCAACCGCCTGTATTCCTTCTATAAACGCACCATATAGATTGGTTGATGATCCTGAAATTGCATACTCCCGCAATGAATATTCGTTCACTACCTCATCAATTTGTTTTGGATCCGTTGTAAAATCCAAAACTTTTTTTACTTGAGTTTGAAATATATATACTGCTACCTGATGTTCATCTGCTATTAATCTATTTGCCAATCCATTCGCTGAATCTGAAAGAATGTTTAAATTATCTTGGGTAATACTTCCAGACAAGTCTAACATGATCAGCGAATGATGTAATGGTGGATAAAGAGTAAGGTTGGTTTCTAAAGGATTTAATGGTTTTCCGTCTTCAAGAAATGTAAAATTCGGTTCAGTTAATTGGGGACTTACGGCATTTCCAAGTTCATCTTCAATTTTTAAAGTCAAGCCAATAATAGCTGGAGCGGTTATTGAACCAAACAGGTTCACCTTTAAATTATAATTATATTGATCGACTTGCTGACCTTGATACCAGATCAACGGATCGTTATCACAGCAATCATAAAATGGGCCTTGCACAGAATAAAAACCATCACCATCTTTGTCATAATAGGTGTGTTTTAATTGTTCAATGACTTCATGGCCTCCGTCAGTAAATCCATTAGCATCGAAGGTATAAGTCGAAGAGGCAACACGGTCATCAGCAGATGTAACTTGAAATTGAATGGTGTGTGTACCAGCTCGAAGCGGCGATGAATAGATAAGTACATAATATTTGTCACTTTCATGACGAATTGTGTTCACCATATTCTGAAATGCTGATTTAAAATGGTCAAGTTCAGGAGTGTCAATAAGTTCAAACCCATTTTTCCCCAAATGGCGTTCATCCAGAATCTTCGATTGAAGCTCGCTTGTTTTTATTCCAACTGTAAAAACATAATATTCTGAACTCCGAACTGCTTCATAGGTTTCTTCATAACTATACACATTTGCCGCATCTTTGCCATCTGTAAAAACAATTAAAAAACCAGCGGGTTTTACTTTTTCTATTTCTGCCTCTGTATCTAAATGATCTAATCCAGCAATGAATGCTCCAAATACATTTGTACTGGCACCTGACACAACTGCCTTAGTTAATGAATCCAATTTCGCATTTAACAGGTTTATATCATTTGTAAAATCAGATAATTGCGTAATTTCGCTTTGAAAATAGTCAATAGCAATTTCATGCCCCATCGGAATCAGAGTATTGACAACATGTTTGGCAGAATCAATCATAAAAGACAGGTGATTTTTAGTCACACTAGCTGATAAATCGAGCATTAATACAGTTCGTAAATAAGGAGGCAGCAATAATCGAGTGGACTCATCAACATCGCCGACAATAACCACATCATTGTCCGTTATTCTTGGTGCAATTGGATTTCCTGACTGGTCTTCCACAGTAAAACTTAAAATAACACTTGATGGAGGTTGGGTTTGACCTGAAAGTTTCAATTTTAATGAGAGATCAGATCGATCTAAACAACTAAATAAAGCATGTGAAAGGATCAGAAGAAAAAGACACTTCTTTAGGTAATATTTTCTTTCAAAGATATTTTTTTTCATCAATGCAGATTCCGCTTTTTTCTTTATTGGACTACTTAATAATATATTGATTCCCGCCATGAACTAATATGACAATATCGTCTTTTTGTTTTTCAATTGAATCAAACTTAATATGATCAGAAGTCGTGTCAATGAGTTTATTTGGGCCGCCAGAAATCAATATCACAATTCTCAAATCTGTAGTTTTTCCAGAATTTTCCGGGGAATCATTTAGAATATTTTTATATAAATACGGTTCGTTCCATGGATCAATAAGTGCATCAACATCTGGTGGGTCAATATACGGTCCGTTCCATCCAATTCCTGTAGATTGATTAAACCGAGGCGGTGAAGAACATTCATTGTCAATTAATCGGCAAGGTTCATTTTGTTGATGGATTCCATCTTTATTGATATCATTTGCTGATGTAAACACATGGGGATAATCGAATTCTACACCATTCACATAAATTCGTGTGGTTGTTTTATTGTTTTGAGGACTAAAATCATAGATCAACACAACTAATCCTGAGATATCAATATTATTTGGATCCTTTCCCCAAGTTGATGGTGGAAAACAGCCATTATCCTTATAGTACTGCAACAGAGCATGTTTCATATTGCTCATTTCAATTAAGGCTGTATTTGATTTTGATGAAAACAGAATGTTCGCCATGATTAACCCCACTGAAGAGGCCAAGGCTACTAAAATTGCAAGGACGATAATCATCTCAAGTAATGTAAAGCCTGCTTTGTTTTGATCATATCTCATTAGGTTTATACTCATATTCAAACTCCATTGTTTATGTCATCTTAATCATGTGAAAATCAAAGTATATACTTGGGTTTATATTTTCAATTAACGCCCCTGACCTAATCCACTCTGCCATACACTAAAAATTGGCGATAAAATTGCCATTGCAAGTGCTAAGACAACAGCAGCAAAGAGAGCAGTTATTATTGGCTGAACCAGTGCGAGCATTCGTTTTAAAATAAATGGCAATTCACGATTATAAAATTCAGCCACATGGTACAATGTTTCAGATAATTGACCTGTTTGTTCTCCAGTTGAAATCATACGGATAATTAACGGTGGCAAGCCTTTTACATCTTCCAATGATTTGGATAATGACTCTCCATTCACAACACGTTCATGAGCTTTAGCTAGATGTCTTGCTAAAACACTATTGCCGACAACTCCCTTTACAATTTTTAAACTTGTACTTGGGTCAACTCCGGTTCGCCACATTAAAGATAGGGTTTGGGCAAATCTCGATAATGCAATTCGCCATGCGATCCCACCAATAACAGGTATGGATAGTATGACTCGATCAAATGCATATCGTCCCGCTCTGCTTTTTTTCATCCAGATAAATAAAACGATTAAGGCAATTACCCCCCCAATAACAATTTCTATATGTGTGGAAAAAAGAGTATATGTGGAAATAAAAAATTGGGTAATTCTAGGCAATTTATCGATTCCAAGTGTTTCAAACATGACTACAAAACGAGGGACTAAAAACGTAACTACAAAGACTAAGACGCCAACAACAGCGACAAGCATAATAATTGGATAAATACTCGCTGATATAATTTGTTCTCTAAGTTCATTACGCCAAACCAACATTTGAACGAGCTGTTCCAATACTTCATTGAGACTTCCTTTCGCCTCACCAACTCGAATAATATTGATATATACTTCATCAAAAACCTGAGGGTGATTCGCCATTGCATTTGAAATATTACTTCCCTGTTCTAATCTCCGTTGCACATCCTGAAGAACTTCTTTCATCCGTTTATCTTTTGTTTCAGCGGCGATATCACAAATTCCTTTTTCCAATGGAATACCAGACATATAAACAGATCGGAGCTGCACAGTAAATGAAATTATCTCTTGAATTTTGACGCCTCTACGGCCTAGTCGGAATTCATCTTCAGCAATTTCTTTGACTTTATTGACCAAATACCCTTTATCTGCCCAATAATCCTCAGCTTTTTCCTTGCTTTCTGCTTGCAATTCCTGTCTCTGTAATTCTCCATCTATATTGGTTACTAGACAAAGATATCTTGGCATATAGCCTTAACTCCTATTCTTTTAAAGAGATTAGCAAAGGATTTGCGATGATCATTTACTTAAACGAACCTAATACACGTTCAACTTCTGCTATTCCGGTGATTTGCAAGGCGGTTTTCTGTAAACCATCTTGCCATAATGATGTCATGCCTTGTTCCAAAGCAAGACTTCGAAATTCATCAGGTGAAATGTTTGTAATATTCATAATCGTCTTTTTGATCTCACTCGTCATATTTAATATTTCAAATAGACCAATACGTTCCCGATAGCCTTTATTACACTCTACACATCCTTCCTCATTGGGAGACAGAATAGGTTTTGAGGATAGTTCTTTTAAATTTGCCAGCTCGCACAATCGTTGATATTCTTTATAAGTATTTGTTTTTTCTGAGACTTGAAAATTACAATTAGAACAAATTCGCCTTACTAATCGTTGGGCTATAATACTGATAATTACAGAGGTCATCAAGGTAGGCGATAAGCCTAAATCTACTAAACGATAAGCGGTTTCTGGGGCATTATTCGTGTGAAGAGTACTAAACACAAGATGTCCTGTCAAGGATGCCCGTACAGCGAGTTCCATCGTTTCATGATCACGTATTTCACCAATGAGAATGATATCCGGGTCTTGACGTAAAATTGAACGAAGACCTGTTGCAAAAGTCACATTCGCTTTCGGATTTATCTGAGATTGCCTTATAATTGGCAACCGAATTTCAACAGGATCTTCAAGGGTCATAATATTGCGTTCAAGCTTGTTTAAAATCCGTATGGCCGAAAACAACGATGTTGTTTTTCCTGACCCAGTAGGCCCAGTAATCAAAATCATGCCTTGCGGTTCTTTGATCATTTTACCAAACCGATTCGCATCTTCTGGATTAAATCCTAAATCCTGTAAACTTAAACCACCGGTTGCAGAGTCTAATAAGCGGAGAACGATATTTTCTCCATGGATTGTATTTAAAAAGGAAATACGAACATCAACATTCTTTTCTGTAAGTTCAATAGTTAAATGTCCATCTTGCGGGGCTCTTGTTTCCGCAATATCTAATTTGGCCATAATTTTCAAACGGCTACACAAGGGCTCAAGTATCGATTTTAACATAAATCCTTGTTCTTGTAAAACACCATCAATACGGTATCTTAACCAGATTCCATGTTTTTCAGGGCAAAAATGTATATCTGTTGTTCTTTTCCGATAGGCATCCTCTAAAATTGCATTCACCATTTCTGGAATTGCTGTTTCATCGCCTGTAAGCATTCGTTTTAAAATATCTGATAATACCAAACCTTTATGATAATAGCGATCAATCAGTTTATTGATATGCCTTCGTGTTAATACATAACGCTTGATTTCTATACCAATTTTTTCTTCCAATTCCATTTCGACTTTTGAATCAAATGGATCAAACACAGCTAGTGTTAAAATATTATGTTTAACAGATAATGGAAAAATATTTAATGTCCTTGCGGTATTCGATGGAACCAAGTGGAAGGCTTCTGGCACAAATAAAAATTCCTTACTCAGCAAGCGTTCCTCAACTTCAGAAAAAGTCAGAAATTTTAATCCACTGATTTCAGCCATGTTACGGACTAATTCTTGTTCTTCCATAAATCCTAATGCTAAGATGACTTCCGCATCAGAATATGTCCCTAATATTTTTTGCTGATCAATAATGGCTTTGGCTTGAGATTCAGTTATTTTTTTTATTTTTTCTAAATGCTTTAGCAATGGAGAATGTTTCACCATCATAAACTATTTTTACCCTTTTTATCTTTATGGATGTGTATAAAAAAAATCACTATAATAATGAGTTAACGAACTCTATTCGAGTAATTCTCCAACATCATCCCCTCCTAACGCTGGAGGATTTTCATTTGATTTTGATGTATCCGCAGTTTCAATAATTCCATTTTTGCCTGATGACAAGACCCATGTGTGATGCAAAACGTATGGCTGATCTGCTTCCGGAGGTTTATCATCAAGAGCGTCATTTAAATTATAAATATTGATCACATATGCACGTCCCCAGGGATCTAAGTCTAATTTCTGAACATATGGCCAATTGAATTTTTTGGGTAAATATCCGCGTCCAGTTGCTTTCACCAAATGATTGGAAAGATCATCCATATCCTGTAATCCAACTCTGAAACTTTTACCAGCATCTTTAGATAATTTTGGATAAAAAACAGTTGGGTTTGATGAGTCTGCACCTTCAGGTGCAGAATACAACAATTTATAGCGATTATCCCAATCATTTATAGACTGCATTTTGTTTTTCCGATTGGGATATTCAGAACCATCAGTATAAAATCCAAATATGGCATTTTTTATAGCTATGACATCTGTTTGCGCCCTTCGATTTTTGCTGCCCTCCATAAATTGTCTAGCACCTATCACAACTGCTGTTGCCATTAACCCAAGAATTACTGCAACAATCAGCAATTCTATCATGGTAAAGCCTTGATTATTATTTCTCATAATCCTATTTACTATACTCATAAAAATACCTCCGTTACAAAACTGTATTACATATCTTTTTAAGGATTTGTTGTTGATGCTGAAATTTCTGTTGATCCTAGTAAAAAACAAACATCATCATTTCCGCATTTAGGTTGAGATTTGTCAGTTGTTTCACCTGAATCTAATTCAACAGGTGTGTCAATTATCCGATTAGGCCCACCAGATATTACCCATGCGGTATAGGTTTTTCCGGGTTCGCCTTTAAAATCATCACAATTCATGTCTCTCAAAAATGCGTTAATATTGATCAAATAGGGCAAACCCCAAGGATCAAGACCAACACGCTCTAAATATGGCCAAGAGGCTTTATTATTATTTAAGGGTTTATAATTAGCGCCATTGACTTGTAAATGGCGATCGAGCAAATCTCTTTTATCTGTTTCCCAACCATTTTTAATAGCATCATTTAAGTATTTTATTTCATTGGTAAATAGATTGGTATCCCTTACTGATTTGGTTAATTGAGAAGGATAACTTTCGGGTTTATTCTCACCATATTCTTCAGTATATAATAACCCCACTGCACATCGACTCGTCTCATTTCCACTTACATAATTATCATAGGTTGGCCATATTCCCATGTCCGTATAAAACGCGAGAAGTCCTGTCGCTATATAATGGACTGAAATCTCAGCTTCTCTGACTTTACCTTTCTCCATTAATTTGGGCGCTACTAAAGTTACAGCACTTGCCAAAGCTCCAATAATAGCAATAACGATCAGGAGTTCAATTAACGTAAACCCCCTCTTATTAAATTTTTTAATTTCCATTGGCCCCCTCCCTGATATTAAAAAAATATATTCCTAAAATATTATAAAAACTTGTCGATCTTATTGAATTTTAATTGTCAATTCCTCAGATGGATAACTTTCATTAACCGAATCAAACGTTGTCATTTGAATATAATAGGTTTTTGCTAGTATATAAGTAACATCTAAGGTCATTATAAACTTATAAATAGAATTGATCTTCTGTATTTTTGAAATTGTAATGTACGTTCCTGTTTCAGAAGCATGAGGGTACGGACTCATATAAATACGATACCCATCAAATTCAGGCCCGCCATCTTGAATATTCCATGAAATAGTTAAGGTTTTTACCGGTTTTTCAATAAAACTCATTGGTTTTAGCATAGGTACGGGCAACTCATGAGGTGCTTTAAAAAAAACCATATCTGAGGGTTGACTTTCAGAATAGTCACTATACACTTTAATCCATGCACTATATTCAGTTACTATAAATTGGCCAGCCTCTGGAAAGGGATCCCATAAATACTGATTATCAATAATATCCTCTGGTTTTAACTGCCGATTCCATTGGTGAACACCATCCGTAACAACTAATTCATACCGGTTCACCCGACAATACGGTTTAGGAGTTAAATTGAATGTTACTCGATTTCCATTGACTTTTGTTTCAGTAAGTCGTGGTGTATCTAACCCAATAACCACTTCTTGTTCCACACTATAATCCCCCAAAACACCGTATTTATTCTTAGCCGCTACTCTAAAAAAATACCTCCCTTCAACGACATCTCTCCAAATAAATTGTTTACTATTACCGACATCAATAGGATCATCGATGTATAATTGTCCGTCTTTTCGGATTTGAAGAATATAATTCGTGATATATCCACAATCATCTTCTGGTATTCTATCCCATGACAATTCCACTTTTGTATTACAATAGGTAACAGTGGATAATTTTTTTGGGGTGGTGATAATTGGTGACAATTCAAACTGGCAAGTATTACATATATAGGCATTTTCAATTAAAGGACATGTTGCATCGCTCACCATGATATAACATGGGGCGACCTCATAATAATCATCATGATGAATATAAATGTAATATTCTCCCCAAGGAATAGTATCAAATTGGTAATACTCAATTTTACCACCTGCTTCAGTAAGATCAAACGCATAGTGAGGTGTAGCTTCTACTGGAGTATTTGTCGCTGTTACAAGCGACATCAATACATTTGAAACATATTTCCCACAATGATCATTGACATAGACTTTCAATTTGGCTTTAGGTGTCCATACTTCAAGACCTGACGTTTGTGCATCTCCGATCCACCCCATCCATGCAGTGCGTTGATTACCATAATGTTCATAATCTATGGCAATGGCTGTTCCATACGGCCCCGGACGATATAATGTGGCTGAAGGTGTTCCTTTTTCAAAACAACCATATTCTTTGTAAGGCACATAAGTATTTGCACCTTGATCAAACAAATCAATCGGGAATTTTCCAATTCCACCTCGAAATGTAGCTGCCCACACTTTGGATTTATTTGGAACAAACGGGTAATATTCAGCAATTAGTCCTGTAACCCAGTCATCATTCCATCTCGGACTTGTGAAATCTTTAGTGGTAAATGATTTCCATTTTTCTGTATGTTCATTATGGTTGATGAATGTATCCTGTGCAAGATCGATCAATGTGATACCATCATTCGTTCCTACCCAAAGATATTCTCCTAACCATGTCTGTTGATCCCATGTTTTGTCGTTGATATAATCATCCACAATAAGAAGTGCGGTGATTTGATTCGAAATCAATTGATCGCAGCGAGGCCGTTGAAAAAAAACGAGTCGATCCTCTAGTTCACCATAATAGGTTTGATCGGTTTCATAAAATGCAATTCCTTGATTCGTAGTGCCAATCCATAATCGGTAATCTATTACTTTATTTTCTGAATCAACCTGCGTATTCTGAATTGATAAACAACTTATATTTTTTAGTGGATTTTCTGATTCTGTTTTAGATGCTAACAATCGAATATCTCTGGGTAAAACGGTGGATTGGGTATGCTTCCATTCTAATATTCCATGCTCTGCAGTTCCAATATACAGAATATCAAGATTTTCCATATAGGCTAACGCGGTAATCATTGGTTGTTCGAGTGTATTTAATATCGGCATCAAATCAATATGCTGAATTGTCGTTAAATCCTCTTGCACCACAAACAGTCCAGCAGGTGTTCCTACAAATACAATACGGGTATTACCAATTGGATCACGACAATATTTACCAGTACCTGCCAAAGCCAAAATCGTAGCTTGACGTAAATTCGTAACCGAATTTGTAATATATTGATCGCATGTTTGATAATTTTTTACCTGAAATAACCCATGATTTGCCGAACCAATCCAAATCAGTTGATCGAGATCAGCTTGACATGAACCTTGATCAATGTAGATTACACTTATTTCTTTACCATTAAATACATCAGCAATATTATCTAATGCCACTGCATTAACCCCACCTAATAATAGCCATAATAGGAAGGTTATTGAGAAATAAAATGTGAATGAATTTTTTTTCATTTAATTGACTCGTAAGCCCCCGGAGCAGTCTGATCAACTCCAAAGGGAGAATGCTTGGTTTCTGAATGTAAATTGATGGTCTTCGGATCGTCAAGGTTAAGATTTTTATACCAGTCCTTGTAGGCTTCAGGAGATTCAATCTGAGATACTCCTTCTTTAATTTTTTCAGTTCGTAAATCCATAACCATTTTGGTCTTATCATGAATATCATTATCAATGATATAAGGCGTAACAGTGATGACGAGTTCTATACTTTCAGTTTCAGTTTCCTGACGTTTAAATAAAAATCCAATAAAGGGTAAATCCATTAAAAAAGGCACTCCAGTTTCAAAAACAGTCTGACGTTCTTTTATCAAGCCTCCAAGTACCAATGTCTGGCCTTTTTCTAACTGCACAACCGAATTCATTTCCCGGATACTCAGAACAGGACGTGATGAAGTGTTGTCTCCCGGTGGTGATGATTCACCGATTTTTTCTGAAATACTTGGATGAATACTCAGCGTAATACGATCTTGATCGTCTATATAAGGTGTTACATCCAGAATTATTCCCCGTGATATATCTTCGCTCGTATAACTTACTTCAACAGGATTCCCCTGATCATCCTTTTCTACTGTTTTTTCCCACGCCACATCCTCAACACTGGTCTTAATAATAGCAGTTTGATTATTTAAAGTCGTTACTGTCGGAGCAGATAAGATTTTCATATTACCATTTCCTCGTAACATCTCTATAACTGCTGAAAATTTATCCCGCTCAAAAATTCCGATTTTAAAATTATTACTGTCATATTCTGGTAAGGCTAACGGGGAATCAATATTTCCAAATGCTTTTAAAGCCTTCCGATTAAGTCCCATAAATAATTGAGATTCACCTCGTTGCACAACATTAGCCCAGTCAATTCCCATACTTTGATTTCCATCAAGCTTGATTTCCATGATTTCTGCTCGAATGGCTACTTGGCGTAACGATGCTTTTTCTACTTTTTTTAAAAATTGGGCAACATCGGTAACTCGTTCTGGATAATCAGTAACCCGAATTAAACTTACCAACGGATTGATTACAAAATTACCTTCAGGAGATAATAATTTGGATAAATTGGTTGCAATAACAGTCCAAAAATCACTTGTTGTTGATGTATTTACTGTAGATGTTCCACTTCTTACCTGTCCACTCCCGGATGTCGCCGTAATTTCACCTCTCCCAGTTCGCGTGCTAATCACGTAGGGGAGAACAAAATCTCTTGTTTCCATTTTTTTTGCAGGCACAGGATATACCCATAACAACTCTTTTTGACGCTCAAATGTCAATTTGCGACTCTGAAGAACTGCTTTAAAAAGATCTAAAATATACATACTTTGACAGGTAATCGAAAAAAGACCTTGGACAGTTTCGTCCATCGCCACATTGATTCCTGCCGCGGATACCAATTGTAAAATTGCCTCTCGAATATCCGTATCCTTTAGAATTAAAGACATACGGCTCGCTGGAAATACAAGGATATCTGAAGTCGTAGATTGGCCGGAATGAATATCTTTTACTGTTATGGAATGCAATGTGGCTTGAGGTCTGAGCGTAGAGATTTGATCTTCTAACGCGGATAGGTCTTGTTCAGATGCTTCACCAGAATCAACTAATTTTTCAATTTCAACCAGTTGTTTTTCCAGTTTACTGATCTGCCCCTGTGTTTCTTTATAGTTAATATATTTTTCAAGATCAATGCCTACACGAAGCATTTGCCATTTGATAGGGAATACATGCATTCCCTTGTCTTCTCTTGTAAATGTATAGGTTTTTTTGAATACACTGTTCACTGAAGTGTCTGATGTAACCAATTGAATTGTTCCCGTATATCCTGTCAATACTTGATCTTTCTGGTCAACAATAGTTACCTTTAAAAAAGATAATTCTCCGGCTGTAATTGCATCATCTATAGTTAATTTGATCACCATAGACTCTTTTGTAATATCCTCGGTAGAAATATTTTCTCCAGCAGATGCTACTATTGCTGCAAGTAAACAGCTACATAATCCTAAAAAAATTCCTGAAATTTGTCTTTTCATGATTCTTCCGTAACCTTTTTCTTTATCCAATCTACGCGGCATATGTTATCTGGATTTTTTAAATCTTGTAAAATAATATAATTTCTTCCTATTTTACGAACTTTTTTTCCTTCTTTGACCAGTTTCATTCCTCTATAGACAAGCACTCCATTGAGAAGCGCCATTCGTTGGCCCGGATTGCCAATAATATATCCAAGCTCAAATGCATCACAACGCAACAAGTCCAGTCTAAATCGCATATTGGCTTGTTTTTCTTTATTATTTACGGTAACCCGTTGTACAATTTCTTCATATCCCGGTTTAGTGATTCTTACTTCGTATTCTTGTTCGCGAGCAACATAATTAAAACAGGATTGAGTATCAGAAATAGTCATTAATTGCCGTGTTCGCTGACCTGAAGTTAATACAACCTGCGCTTCTGATGGAATGGTCTGAACACATATTTGGGTCCAGTTTCGTTCTCCCGGTTTTAAAAATGGATCAAATGCAAAATCTGTTTTTTTTAGGTGTGTAATCGTATCTTGTTTTTCTCTAACTGAGGTTACATCAATGCCATCAGTTTTTTCGAACATATCATACGTTTCGATTTCTGGCCCAGATGGAGTTTGGTTTACATTATACCAAATAAGTGCTAAGAAAATAAAACAAATTCCCGCAAATAACAACATTTTTTTTTCACGATCGCTTAATTTCCCAGCTCCAGCCATGCCAGTTTCTCCATCTCAATTGATATCAAATGATACGGCAACATATCTTCTTTGCGTTCAATCCGAATTTCCTGCATTCTCCATCGTTTTGTGGCATGTTGAGGCCATGCTTCTAAAAAATGGGTTAATTCATAATAAGTTGCTTTCATGGTTGTGATGAAAGGGACAAGATAATACACATTTTTTCGACCAATTGCACGTTTCGGTTTTGCAGTAATTTCAAAAGATGCATCTTCTTCTTCTTCGATAATACCGAATTTATTTTTTTTTAATAAAGTACACCAATCTTCTGCAATATCCATCATTGTGAATTTTGCCAAATCCCTTTCAGTTCCAGAAAAAATATGTTGGAGTTCTTTTTCCCACTTGGCTTCTTCAACTGCAATCATCTTTTCATACGATAGTAATTCATTTTGAATTCTTACATGCTCTCCAGTCGTTAGTTGTTGAATCTCGGATTGATGTTTATCAATTATTTTAGACCAGCCCGTCGATACATAAATATCTATCAAAACCAAAACTATTCCAATGATGCAAATCACAATTAATTCTATAAGGTTCACATAATAAAGTTTTTTCATCGTACAAATCGTCTATTCATCGAGTTAAGGTGACTTAGATTCGTTTTCTTGAAAAGAAACATTGGTATTTAATACTGCCATAAGCTCAAATCCAAGTATCTCTGATTGACTACCTTGAAGATTCTTTTTTGAAATCGTAACGCTATCCTCACCTGAAATCCTTTTTAAAGAAATTAATTGCTTAAAAAATTTTTGTTCTACAAGAGATTCAACCTGTTTTTCCAATTGATCAATGACTAATTCATGTTGCTTGTTATATTTTTTAACAACCTGCCCTTCCATTTTAATTATCCATGACA
>PDZT01000270.1 GCA_002753105.1 Deltaproteobacteria bacterium YD0425bin50
AATTCCTGTAGTTACCCCATGACGAGCTTCAATTGACACTGTAAATCCAGTTTGAAATGCAGAAGTATTATTATCTACCATCATGGGTAACCCTAGCTGATCCACTTTATCTGGCGTTAATGACAGACAAATAAGTCCCCGTCCATATTTAGCCATAAAATTGATGGCTTCTGGAGTAACTTTTTCAGCGGCCATGGTGAGATCACCTTCATTTTCACGATCTTCATCATCAACAAGAATGACCATACGGCCTAAACGTATTTCTTGAATTGCTTCATCAATGGAAATTTTTGACATTCTTTTTTCTTTACGCTCCTAATGTATAAATCCTGATTTTTCTAAGAAATCCATAGTTAAACCCTGACTATGTTTTTCATTTTTTGGACTGGTTAAAAATAATTTTTCAATATATTTGGCAATCATATCTGTTTCAATATTGACGAACTGCCCTGCATCTTTAAACCCTATTGTCGTGAGTTTCGCTGTATGCGGTATAATAGAGACTTCAAAACCATCATCACTACAAGAATTCACAGTCAGGCTAATGCCATCAATAGCAATTGAGCCTTTGGTGATCACATATTTTAACAGCGAACGATCCATTGAATACTGAATTTCAATGGCGTTGCCATGAATTCGTTTTTGTTTAATCTCAGCAGTTGTATCAATATGGCCTGAAACCAAATGCCCATTCAGACGATCAGATAAACGTAAAGCACGCTCAAGATTTACGCGTTCTCCAATATGTGCAATACGAAATGTTGTTTTTAACACTGTTTCAGGTGAAATATCCACGCTAAACACAGACTGAGATCGATGCACCACAGTCAAACATGCGCCATTTACAGCAATGCTATCCCCTATTCGTGTTTCATCATCTATAGAAATATCAGATTGAATGGTTAGACGGCGGCCTCCTTTTGAAGGCTGAATATCCTGAATTGTGCCTAATCCTTCTATAATCCCTGTAAACATTCGCACCTTTTTTGACGCAAATATCCTTCTACAAGAATATCCACACCAACCTGTTGAACTTGCATATCATACACTTCTTGGCATTCGTTCATGGTTAATACCCCGTTACCAGAACACATCGCTATCCCATCACCACCTAGAATTTTTGGAGCATAAAAAAACATAATTTTATCGACAATACCTGTTTTTAAACACGAAGTTATCACGCGACTTCCGCCTTCTACCAACAGGCTATTAATTCTCATTTTTCCCAATCTATCCATTACATGATTCAAATCCAGCAAACCGTCCGATGCTACATGTACTGGTATAATCTGAACATGCTCACATTCAATCTCTTTGATTTTGGACTCTGAAATATCTTCACATGTAAAAATGAGCGTTTTTGCATTGGAATCCTGATGTAACATACAACATGATCTATCTATCGATAAATGGGTATCCAGCACAATCCGTAATGGGTCTTTTCCTTCAGAATCCAATCGGGTCGTCAGCTTGGGATTGTCTTGCTTGACTGTATTAATGCCAACCATAATAGCATCAACAGCATGTCTTGTTTCATGAACAATTCTTCGTGCAGGTTCACCAGTAACCCACTTTGAATCACCTGAACGTGTAGCAATTCGGCCATCTAGTGTTGCCGCGCACTTGAGAATCACAAAAGGTCGATTCGTCGTTATATATTTTACAAAACATTCATTCAAGCGCATGGCTTGATCTTCGCAAATCCCCACGACAACATCAATTCCATGATATCTTAAAAAAGCAATTCCTCCGCCAGTTACATGAGGATTTGGATCTGCCATAGCTACGACAACACGTTTAATGCCTGCGTTCAGAATAGCTTGAGTACACGGAGGGGTTCGACCGATATGGTTACAGGGTTCAAGTGTAACATACAAGGTTGCATTTTGTGAGTGTTGACCTGAAGTTGCGATTGCCATCACTTCTGCATGCGTCTTTTGTGCATATATATGCCAGCCTTCTCCAACCACTTGTCCATTCTTTACAACTACCGCACCGACCATAGGATTTGGAGATGTCCAGCCACAACCTTGCTTTGCAAGTGCTAACGCATGTTGCATGAAATCATAATCATTCATGTATAAGGCATTCACTATCCATTGGATTTTACATTTTCTGATTTTTTTAACAATTTTTGCAATTCGATAATAAAATCATCGATGCTTTTAAATTCTTTATATACAGAGGCAAATCGTACATAGGCGACATCATCCTGACTATGCAGCCAATGCATAATTTTTTCGCCAATGAGGGTTGATGCAATTTCTTGTTCTCCTGAATCAATCAATTCACGTTCAAGATTATCAATAAACTCTTCAATCGAATTGGTTGAAAGGTTTGTCTTTTCACATGCCTTGAGTATTCCAGTTTTAATCTTAGAACGATTGAATATTTCACGACGACCATCTTTTTTTATAATAACAACCTGAACATCTTCTTTATGTTCATAGGTTGTAAATCGACGGCTGCATTGAAGACACTTCCGCCTACGCCGAATCGTGTCTTTTTGTTTATTTAATCGCGAATCAATGACCTTATTTTTTAATTTACCACAAAATGGGCACTTCATGTATTTTTTTTTCCCAACTCATTTACAATCGTCATGTAATATCTGTTGAACTTGAATTAATTGAATACAGGCTTCATTTAAAATATCAGCAGATAACTCATCATGATAATGAAATCGATAATAAATAGTCCGAATCCCGGCATTAATAATCATTTTTGCACAAATTGAACAAGGTAAATTCGTACAAAAAAGCTCAGATCCTTGAATGGATACACCATGAAAGGCTGCCTGAATGATAGCGTTCTGTTCAGCATGAATACCCCAGCACAATTCATGACGCTGACCTGACGGTACATTTAATGTTTCTCGCATACACCCTCGAATTGCACAGTGAGTCAATCCTGATGGTGCACCATTGTAGCCTGTGGTTAAAATCCGTCGATCTTTAACAATAATCGCTCCGACTGCACGTCTTAAACATGTAGAACGCCTTGCGACCTGATCGGTAATATTCATGAAATAAATTTCCCAACTCGGTCTATTCGGTTGATCCATAATATTTAAGCCCCGTATAAATGGGAAAAGATTCACATAGTTCTCGAACTTTTCTACGTGTCTGTTCAATCAGAGTGTTATTTTTTATATCTTTAATGATTTGAGCAATTAAATCTGCAATATATTCTGACTCAAGTTCTCGCATTCCTCGACTTGTAATCGTAGGTGTACCGATTCGGATACCACTGGTGATATTTTTACCACGAGTATCAAACGGAACAGCGTTTTTATTTGCCGTAATACCGGCTTTTTCAAGCGCTTTTTCTGTTTCTTCACCCGTGATATTCAGATTCGACAGGTCTAATAACATCAAATGATTGTCCGTGCCCCCAGATACAAGATTAATCCCATTTGCTAACAAACGCTGCGCCATGCATTTTGCATTCTTCACTATTTGGTGTTGATATACACGAAACTCTTCAGAATCTGCTTCTTTAAATGCAACAGCTTTTGCGGCTATGATATGCATTAACGGACCACCTTGAATACCCGGAAAAACTTCTTTATTGACTTTATTATGTAAGTCTTTGCTTTCATTTTTTGAAACAATTAAACCTCCGCGTGGTCCACGTAATGTTTTATGGGTAGTTGATGTAACAATATCAGCAAACTGAATAGGTGATGGATGGACTCCAGCAGAAACTAATCCCGCAATATGAGCCATATCGACCATAAAATAAGCGCCAATACTTTCAGCAATCTTAGCAAATGCAGAAAAATCAAAAATCCGTGGATAAGCACTTGCTCCAGCCACAATCATTTTGGGTCTGTGCTTTTGGGCCATTTCTGCCAGTTCATTATAATCAATGGTACCTGTGTCTTTTCTCACACCGTAATGCACAAAATGAAAATACTTCCCAGAAAAACTAATTGAACTACCATGCGTCAAGTGACCGCCATGAGCTAAATCCATGCCCATGACTGTATCACCCGGTTTAAGATATGCAAAATAGACCGCCATATTTGCCTGTGATCCGGAATGTGGTTGGACATTCGCAAAGTTCGCACTAAACAGTTTTTTAGCACGATCAATGGCAAGTTGTTCGACCACATCCATATATTCACAACCACCATAGTATCGCTTTTTGGGATAACCTTCGGCATATTTATTGGTTAATACAGTGGCCTGTGCAGCTAAAACTGCTGTACTGACAATATTTTCGGATGCAATTAATTCCAAGTTATATTGTTGCCGTTCTAGCTCTTGTTGAATGGCTTTTGCAATTTCCGGATCACTGTGTTCTAAGGATATGTTACTCAACGTTTCTCCTTGCTTCTATAGACTTTCAGATAAATAATTTCACGGCGTTATCGGTCGGAGATATACTAAAATGTATTATCTCCTCCCTCTAGCCTTGTGAAATGAATTATCTGAAAGTCTATATGTATATTGAAGATGTTAAAATTCAATCCGGTTGAAGATGATCAAACATGTCTATACGAACTTGATGACGCTCCCCTTCAAAAGGCGTCTCTAACCATGTGGCGACAATTTCAAGTGCAAGCCCCTCACCTATCACACGGCTACCCATCACCAATACATTAGCATTGTTGTGCAATCGACTCAAACGAGCCGAAAAAATATCATGGCATAAAGCCGCTCTCACCTTCTTAAACCGATTGGCCACCATAGACATACCTAACCCTGTACCACACAACAAAATACCGCGACCATATTGACCTTTTGAAATCAACTTAGCTACTTCTATAGCGAATTCAGGATAATGAACAGAATTTTCACTATTTGTTCCAACATCATCAACCTTATAACCACGACTGTTGAGATAAAACTTAATCGCTTCTTTTAATTTGTATGCAGCATGATCACACCCAATAACTATAGATGATTTGCTTGCTTGGTCTTGTTCGCACATAATTTATCTCATTCACATAAGATTATTGTTGTTTTTCCGTAAGATAGTCAATGATGTTCTGGACTGTTACAAGTTTTGATTGGTCTTCCTCTGGGATTTCTTCAATATGAAACTCATCTTCCATGGATAAAACCAGCTCTGCTAAATTGATGGAATCCGCCCCAAGATCATCCCGCAATGATGCTTTATTTTTTATCTGCTCAACTTCGATTTTTAGAACCCGAGCGATAATTTTTTTGACTCTATCCTCAATGGTCATTCACTATGTTCTCCTTAATTGATGTTTATACATAACGCCATTGATATATTCCTAATTATCTTTAATGCTACGATTCTTTTTCCTTCTTTTCCATAACCAAACGATCATTGTAATATCCACATGCTTTACAAATCATATGGGGTAGCTTAGCTTCTCCACAATGTGAACAAACTGAAATATCAAGTGGTTCTGTTTTTTTATGTGTTCTGCTTTGATTTCGTCTTGCTCTAGACGTTCTATGTTTCGGTAAAGGCATTTAAACAATCCTCCTTAAAAAAAATTTAAAAAAACCTACACTACTCTTAAAAATCTAATTTATAAACTGGATTAAGTAAATAAGTCTAAATAGATTGTCAAGCACTTTTCCGCTTTATTTTTTTGTTACATTATATAATTTCTCAAGTTTTTGAATAATCTGTTCAAACACATGGCTGATTCT
>PDZT01000271.1 GCA_002753105.1 Deltaproteobacteria bacterium YD0425bin50
ACGCTCTTCCGATCTTTGTTTTTGCGGTTTCAGGGTGGATTCGTTTTCACCACTGGAATTTGAATGCGCTGTTATCAGGTGAAGAAACCGCTAAAGGTCTTGGGGTATCTGTAGAATCGCTTCGTATTCAGGGAATGGTTATGGCAACATTAATTTCTGCGGTCATTACTGCATTTCATGGCGTGATTGCTTTTTTAGGATTACTTGCACCCCACATTGCCAGACGGATGGTTGGAGCGGATCACCGTCTGTTAATTCCGTTTTCGTGTTGTATAGGCGCTATCTTATTACTTCTGGCAGATACGGCAGGGAGACTATTAATCGGGTCTGGAAATCTTCCGGTCGGCGTGTTGACTTCTTTCATGGGCGCTCCACTGTTTTTATATCTGCTCATACAAGGGGGGAAATAATGTTACTCTCAGTAGCCGGTATCGAATTCTCATATAACAGCCATCCGGTTTTAAAAAATATCAGCTTTGAAGTGAATAATGGCTTAATTTTAGGCATTCTGGGCGTCAACGGTGCGGGGAAATCCACCTTGCTGAAATGTTTAAACAAAGTGCTTTCCCCTCATCAAGGAGTAGTTTGGGTAAATGGTGAGAATATACTGAAAATGAAAGGGAATGAAATTGCCAAACGTATGGCATATATGCCTCAGAAAAGCGGTGAAGAAAGTTTAAGCGTATTTGATGCAATTTTGTTGGGGCGTAAGCCAAATATCCGCTTTAACGCAACAAAGAAAGATTTTACACTGGTTGAAAACCTTCTCCGCTCAATGAAACTGGAGCCTTTCGCGTTAAGACCCGTTTGTTCTTTAAGCGGCGGTGAAATGCAAAAAGTTATTATTGCCAGAGCGCTAGCTCAAGAGCCAAAAGTTTTACTTTTGGATGAACCCACCAGCAACTTGGATATCAAAAATCAGTTTGAAGTGATGGGCATGATCCGCAATGTTGTAAAAACGCAGAATCTATCCGCAGTGGTTTCGATTCATGATCTGAATTTAGCTTTTCGGTTTGCAGACCTGTTTTTAATGCTGAAAAATCATTGCGTCTATCGTTTGATTCATAAAAATGACATAACACCAGAAATGATAAAGGATGTGTATGGAATAAAGGTTTCGCTTGCTGAAATTGAAGGTCACAAGGTGGTTGTGCCGTTGTATTCATAAAAAAGCTCAAATGATCAAAATAAGAAATTGATTCAATTACCATGTCTAAGGAATAAAACACCAATGAAAAAAATTGTTATTATCTCGTTCATGTTAATCATGGCTATTTCAACAATTACAACAGCAAAAACACTTGAAATTGTGGATATGGCTGACCGTAAAATTACAGTTCCGCATGATCCGTCAAAAATAATCTGCATTGGCCCCGGCGCATTGCGGCTGATTGTTTATCTGAATGCTCAGGATAAACTAGCCGGCGTAGAGGATATGGAAAAACTCAATCCGGGCGGAAGACCTTATTGGTTGGCAAATCCGCAGCTTGCCAACCTTCCCCGAATTGGTCCGGGCGGACCGGCAAGTATCAATAAAAAACCGGATTTAGAAGCGATAGTAAGCGCTCATCCCAATATCATTTTTATTACCCAAGCCGATGCTGCATTAGCCAATGAAGTGCAGCAACAGTTAGGGATTCCGCTGGTTGTGTTAAGTTACGGAGCGTTTGCCACTTTTGATGAAAAAATTTACGATTCTATACGACTTGCGGGTAAAATTCTCAACCGTGATAGTCGGGCTGAAGCGGTCATTCAGTTTATCGAATCTGCGAGAAAAGAACTACAGGAAAAGACCAAAGGCATACCAGATAATGAAAAACCAACGGTATTTGTCGGTGGTATTGGATTTCGTGGAGCCTATGGTATCGAGAGTACGGAAAAAAATTATATTCCACTTAAATGGGCAAATGCCAAAAATATCGCTGAAAACCTTCCGGCAAGCGAGGCAACTCATGTTTTTATCGATAAAGAAAAGCTGTTGGCGTTAAATCCTGATATTATTTTTATTGACGGCGGCGGCATGGAGTTGGTTCGTCAGGATATGCTTAAAAAACCTCAATATTATAACGCATTAAACGCATTTCAGAATAAACAAGTCTATTCCCTGCTGCCGTTTAATTTCTATACAACCAATATAGAAACCGCTTTAGCAGATGCGTATGTTATTGCGCGTATTGTTGATCCAAAAACATTTGCTGATCTGGATATAGAAAAAAAGACGGATGAAATCTATACGTTTATGGTTGGCAAACCAGTATATGCAGATATGAAAAAAAGATACGGGAAAATAGGACAACTTTTTGAAATGAAAGGAAAATAACAGTGAACAAAGAAAAATCCGCTTTTTTTGACTGTCAGGCAGATGAAGAGTGGGCAGATGCAGCCTATACCATCGAAGAAATTGCTAAAGTCAACCAACTGATTCAGCAAACGGGTATAAAACATGGCAGTCGGATTATCGAACCCGGCTGTGGTACAGGACGTCTGACGGAAATTTTAGAGAAAACAATAGGGGATCAAGGACACTTGATAGCTTTTGATATTAGTTCAAAAATGATTGAAAAATGCAGTAAACGTCTATACGCGCGACACAATGTATCCATTCATTTAACAGCAGTTGAGGATTTTGTATTTGAAAAACAATCCGTTGATTATATTGTGTGTCATCAGGTATTTCCTCATTTTGATGATAAAAAACTTGCGGTTCGTTTGCTATCTAAGGCGTTAAAACCAGATGGAAAGTTTATTGTATTTCATTTTAAAAATTCCTCATGGATAAACGATATACACCGTAAAGCATCGGCTGTGGTGATCCATGACATGCTTCCTTCAGATCAAGAAATGAGCCTTTTGTTTAAAGGCCTTGGTATGAAGATAGAAACCTTAAGAGATGATGATCAAGGCTATTTTTTAAGCGCAATTTTTGATAAAAATGAACGTAATCAATTCAAAAATCTATGTTGCGGGTGAAAACCTTACCGATACGGATTACGAACAGAAAAAAGATTATCCTATGCCCGGAATCAGCGGGATGATTGGTGTAAACTTGACATACTAATGAAGTTATTCACGATAGAAATTACAGGAGAATTGAATATGACTGACATTATCTTAACCCCCATCGGCATCGTTAAAAGCCAAATTAAAGAACCGATTCTACGGTCTGACAGCCAAGGAATCACCTTACATGAAAAATTGAAAAACGTTAAAGCAGAACGGAATAAAATCAGAAACATGATTTCTGAGATTGAAGTAGCTCCTTCGTGGGTAGAATTATTAGACGGTATTGAAGGGTATTCGCATCTGATGATTTTATATTGGGCGCATAAAGTTCCAACAGAAAGTCGTAACCTCAAAAAGGTTCATCCTATGGGATTAAAAGATGTTCCCCTCAAAGGTATTTTTGCCACCTGTAGTCCTGCACGACCCAATCCTATTTTGCTGACTGCGGTCAAACTGATTGAGCGAAATGGAAATATTCTTAAAGTACAGGGACTTGAAGCCATTGACGGCAGTCCAGTTATTGATATAAAGCCTTATGTTCAGGGATATCATAAAGCAGAAAACCCTATGGTACCTGAATGGATGGAAAAAATTCACCAAGAACTTGAAAAAATATAGGAGGATACAGTGACATATCAAGCCATTCTCAAATCAGATGATTTTAAAAAATGTGTCGATTTTCATGGACATGTCTGTCCGGGGCTTTCGATTGGATACAGAGCCTCTAAGGCAGGCTTGGAAGCTATTCGGGAAATACGAGCTGAAGATGAAGAAGTGGTTGCTATTGTAGAAACAAATGCGTGTTCGGCTGACGCGGTTCAGGTTTTAACCGGCTGTACCTTTGGAAAAGGAAATTTCTTTTTCAAAGACTATGGTAAAATGGCGTTAACCCTTTTAAGCAGAAAGTCAGGCAAAGGCGTGCGGGTATCCATGCAGCCGGGTGCTTTTACGCCCAGCCCAGACCATTTTAATCTGTTGCAAAAAGTGATCGCTGGTAAAGCCGATGAACAAGAGACTCAACAGTTCAAGGATATACATTTAAAACGGAGTTACGACATACTTGAAAAACCTACAGATCAGCTTTTTGTCATCAAACAGGTTACGATGGAAATTCCTGAAAAGGCTCGTATTGAACCATCCGAACCTTGCAGCCGCTGCGGAGAAGCAACCATGGGATCAAAGTTGGAATTAATAGAAAATAAAAAAGTTTGCCGGGGATGTCTGGAATAACTTCAGATCATCGTATATCAAAAGACAACCTATAAAAAAGGAGAAAGTAAACCATGCCAACCGAAGAAAAACACAATCATACCCATGATCATGACCATAGCCATAGTCATGACCATGCACATCGTCATGAAAAAGAGGAACATTCTCACGAACACCCGCATGTGCATAGCCATGACCACGCCCATAAACACACGCATAGCGATGAAGCTAAAGAACATGTTCATGCAAAAGAAGATTTGAATGATTCTCATGAACACGATCATAAAGATCATCAACAGGAAAACCATAAGCATTCCCATTAATTTTTTAGATTATAAGGTGAGTTTGATATTTCAGAAAAATAATTCGGGCATATTGAACTCACCTTATATTATTTGCTCTGTTGCGAGGAAACCATTGAAGCAAAACAGGTTCTATCTTTTTCTGATACTGATTGGATGGATTTTATTTTTCAATGACCTGATGATGGTATCAGGAATTCGTTCTACTTTTGCTAAGAATAGCAGTATTGAAAAGGATACAGATCAAGATGGCAAGATAGATCAAATCGCCTTTTTGGATGAAAATAATAAAATCAAGCGTCTTGAAATAGACACGAACAAAGATGGCATCATGGATACTTTTCAGTACTACCAAGAGGAGTCGATCATTCGCATAGAAAGGGATATAGATTTTGACAGGCAGATTGACAGTATCGATTTTCTGCTTAACGGAAAAAGACACAAACATGAAAAAAGAGATAAAGCGAACCATGTGATCGAACGCATCGAGTTTGATGATCAGGAACAGCCGCTCGGTATCCAAAAAGACACTACAGGAAACGGTCATTTCGATACATGCTATACGTTTGAAAGAGGTAAACTGATCTCTATCAGCAAGGATAGCAATGCCAACGGCAAAGCCAATATCCTGTATTTATACAAAAATGATAGACCTGTAGAACAAAAGACCGATGAGGATGAAGACGGCAATTTTGAAAAAATTGTCTATTATGATGCCAAAGGAATGCCTGAAAAAAGCAGTCATGATCAGGACAAAGACGGTATGTTAGATGTTTTTCGTTTTTATGAAAACGGTGAACTCCTCAAAGAAGAAAAAGACACTAATCATGATCAGAAAAAAGACATGACCACGCTTTTTAAAGACGGTAAGCCCGTTGAACAAAAAAAAGATTCGAATGCGGATGGAATGGTTGATGTTCTGACCCGATTTCAACATGGCAAGGTTATTTCTCAGGATAAAGATACGAAAACAGGGCGTATCTAACGGTTGGGGGACTGAATAAATTGAACAAAAATGGAACCGTCATTCCGGGGAAAAACAGAAAACCGGTTAGGTTTTCTGTTTTTAACCCGGAAGCTGCAAAATATTCTGGATTCCGGAT
>PDZT01000030.1 GCA_002753105.1 Deltaproteobacteria bacterium YD0425bin50
AATAAATGTTGATCCATTGTCTGCATACCTTGAGAGGTTCCCGTTTGAATTATCGATTCAATTTGGGAGATTTTCCCACTTCGGATTAGACTTGCAAGCGCTGGGGAGCCAATAAGAATTTCATTTGCAGCCCTTCTGCCTTTTCCGGTTTTTGTTTTTAACAATTGCTGTGCTATGACTGCTTTTAGGGATTCAGACAACATCGTCCTTGTTTGTTCTTGTTGTTCTTGTGGGAAGGCATTGATGATTCGGTCGATGGTTTTAGCGGCGCTGTTGGTATGAAGCGTTCCAAAAACCAAAATACCCAATTCAGCACAGGTTAATGCAAGGCCAATTGTTTCTAAATCTCTCATTTCTCCAACCAAAATAATATCAGGGTCTTCACGACTTGCTACTTTCAGGGCTGCTGCAAAGCTTTTGGCATGTGTTCCAATCTCTCTTTGTGTAAAAATACAGCGTTTATTTGGATGAACAAATTCTAGCGGGTCTTCGATAGTAATAATATGTCCGTCACGATTCTCATTAATAAAATTGATAATTGCAGCTAACGTTGTGGATTTTCCGCTACCTGTAGGCCCTGTAACCAGAACCAATCCTTTTTTATACATGGCAATTTTTTTCAAAACATCAGATAATCCTAATTGTTCAAGTGTTAGAATTTCTGATGGGATGATTCGAAATACAGCACCAATACCTCGATGCTGGTTTAAAAAATTACATCGAAACCGGGCAATACCTTCTAATTCATACGCCATATCAAAATCTAAATTGGTTTCAAAATGGTTTCGCTGCGCAGGAGTCATGATTTCATATAAAAATTGCCGGTTCGATTCAGGGGTTAAAACGGGATATTGGGTTGGCACAAGCTCGCCACGTTGCCGTAAAAGTGGAGGAAAACCAACGACCATATGTAAATCGCTTGCACCTCGATCCTTCATTTCTCTGAAATAAGTATCAATCATAGCCATGATGACACATCCTTTGGGTTACTTTTTGAAAGGGTTAAAGGGTTTCGTTTTTTGTGCTGTTTCTTTTGATTCAGGTGGCGGATTGGGTTCTTTAACTTCACTGTTTTTTTCATCGTCTTTTTTGACAAATCCTTTAAAGATATTTGGGTTATCTGAAAAAGCGACTGCATCTTCATACGTGATAAAATCGTTTTGTAAAAGTTCTAGTATGGAATCATCCATAATTTTCATGCCGATTTTTTTCCCGGTTTGCATGGTTGAGCGAATCTGAAATACTTTATTTTCACGAATCAGGTTGGCAACAGGCAGGGTACCTATAAGAATTTCAACACCCATGACCATTTTGGTATTGTCTTTACTTGGAATGAGACGTTGACTGATAATTCCTTTGATAGATTCACTAAACATGGCACGAATTTGATTTTGTTCACCCGGTGGATAGGAATCAATGATTCGGTCAACTGTTTTTGGAGCATTTGTAGAAGAGAGTGTTGCAAGAACAAGATGACCCGTTTCTGCAGCAGATATTGCCATCGATATGGTTTCCAAATCCCTTAATTCACCGACCATAATCACATCGGGGTCTTCACGCAATGCCGCTTTAAGCGAATTGGCATACGAAAGTGTATTTTTTCCCAACTCACGTTGATTCACTACTGCTTTTTTCAAGGGATGGACAAATTCAATTGGGTCTTCAATGGTAAGGATATGATGGGCTCGGTTGGTATTGATGTAATCGATCATTGCAGCAAGCGTTGTTGATTTCCCTTGACCTGCAGCCCCAGTAACGAGAATGAGTCCTTGATGGTTATCCAAAATTTTTTTAATAACTTCCGGATGTCCGAGTTCGTCTAATGTTGGTATTTTCGGAGGAATAATTCTATATGCAGCACTTATCCCTTTTTGATGCCGCATTGTACTGCCTCTAAAGCGTCCCACACCTTCAATATGAATTGCAAAATCCAGTTGACCGTCTTTTTCAAATTGTTCTTGTTGTAGTGGGCTGAGTAATTCGTAAATTGCTTTTTTACAATGATCTGAAGTGAGCTTTTCTCCCTTGACTTTTTGAAGTCGTCCAAGTCTTCGAAGCATGAACGGTTCATTAGGCGCCACATGAATATCGGATGCATTGTTTTTTATACCAAATTTAAACACTTTGATTAATTCAGCGTGTTCTGAAATCGTAAAATTCTCAACTGTATCTTTAGATAATGAATCAGAATCGTTATCAGAATCGTTCATTTCAGAATCGGAATTCATTAATTGAGTACGTATCGCCCCAATGGACAACCCCTGATCTTGTAATTCTTTAATTGTTTCAAATACTTTGATAATGTTTGGATCATATGCCTGTGTATCATTATTGATGATCATGATATATTCTCCAAACACTTCTTTCATTTCTCTAAGGCATCGACGAATAAAAGACTCCTTAAGTTCAGTATATGCCATAATATCTTCAAAATTGATGACCATAATGAATCCTCATTTTATAGTATAGTTTTTAAGTAGCGCCTTAAAGTATGCGGCCTTGATCTTTGTTTCGGCCACAATGTAGGGGCGAGGCATGCCTCGCCCTTTGGGAGGGCGAACACAAGGTTCGCCCCTACAATCGTTCATCTTTGCAATTATTTATCTGAAAATCTGTATGTTATCGTACCTTATTACTTCACAGATTCCGATAAATCCCAATAATACATCGCTTCATTTTTTTTTCCACGTTTTTCACATCCCTTGGCGACAATGCTACATTTTTTTTTAAAAATACGAACTGCTGCTTGATATTGATTGAATGGCAAGCTTTGATTTTGCAATACTTTTTGTATAGCATAAATTCGATATTGATCCAATAGAGGCTGCTGTGAAAGTTGGTCATCATGTCCGCCTCGTTTAACAACGAGCGGTTCATCTATTAGAAATACAGGATAGTTCAAGGTAACCCGCAACCAAAAATCATAATCTTCACAAGCAGGTAATGTTTCATCAAAAAGTCCAACTTCATCTAAGAGACTCCGCTTTAACATGACTGCTGACGGACTAATTAAACACATTTCTAAAGATCGCTCAAAAAAATATCCTGATTGTTTTTGATGTTTTTTTTGTGGATAAATTCTGATGCCGTTACGAATCCATATTTCTTGTGTTTGTCCAATGAACGCATCCGGATTCATCTGAAAAAAACGGATTTGGCTACTTAATTTTTCAGGCAACCAGTAATCATCAGAGTCAAGAAATGCAATGAATTGGCCTGATGAATTTCGAATTCCTGTGTTTCTTGCTGCACTGACACCTTTATTGGGTTGATCAATTACACGTATTTTATCTTCATACTCATTTAAAATACCCGATGTATGATCTATAGATCCATCGTTCACAACAATGATTTCAATATCCTGTGTTTTTTGTTGGATAACAGAATCAATCGCTTCCCTCACTATCCAAGCCCGATTATACGTTGGAATGATAACGCTGACATCATACCGTTTTTGACATGCATTCATAGTGCCTATATATTTTATACAATTTTTTATTCGTTGACAAAAATAAACAATAAGGTTAGTTTTTTAAAAAAACAAGGTTTTTTGATATATGATTCATAAAAACATTTTAGAATTTTTTTTGGAGGATTTATGTTCGAAGTGACCCCAGCAGCACAACAAGAAATTGAAGCATATTTTAAACACAAAGAAATTAAGCCGATACGAATTTTTTTACATGAAGGTAGTTGCTGCGGCCCTTCTCTGGTTATGGCTTTAGATGAAATCAAGCAAAACGATGCCGTTTATGAAATTAGTAATATTTCTTATATTATAGATAAAGCTTTTTTGGCAAAAGCTGAACCCATAAAAGTTGATTTTGATGAAATGGGGTTTAGCATTTCTTCTCAAATTGATTTACAATCAGGATCATGTTCATCTTGTTCGTCTGCAGGATCATGTGGTTCTTAAACTGAATATATTCACGAGATAGCATTCGCTACCTTATTTTATATCAAACCAATATGTTGTGTTGAAAAAAGTGTTGTTACGACGATATTTTATCCTGCTTTTCCTATTCATCAATCTAATTGTGGGTTGTGCAAAAGACAAAGAACCTACAGTAAAAGATCAAATAATAGACTACTGGCGTTCGCAAAAACAGACGACGCACGCAGTACTCAATTTTAGAAATAATCAATCATGGATCATTAATTATAAAAAGGAAGGCGGATATTCACGGATTATTGAACGCATTGGAGATACGACTGGGGAATGGGACATTGAAGAAGACGGACGATTAAAAATGCTAGCCACTTCCATTAAGGGAGAATCAGACTTTACCCAAGATCAACCCGTTTATTTTGAAATACTTGAAGTCAATGATGAAATTTTAAGTTTAAAAAATGAAAATGGACAAGTGACTTCATGGAAACGAATAAAAGTAGATGTAGAAGAAAAAGGTGTTAAAGACTTAGGTATAGTAACTGTTAGTTTGGGTCCCATAGTTGTTAATCTAAATAAAAACTATGACCATGAAAAAGATAGATTTTTATGTATCAATGTTCAGCTTCAGGTTGAAATTGACCAACCTGAAGTAGAAAAAGGAAAAAATGTTGAGATCGTTGCCCCCAAATTACACCCTCGCGTTAGAGAATCGGTTATTCTTTATTTTAGCTCATATACCTACAATGAAATGAATTCTCTTGACAGAGTCAAAGAAGCCAAAAATGAAATAATGACCATTTTAAATCCATATTTAAAAGGTAAAATAAAAGATATAAATATAGAACAGGTCATTATTACTTCAAAAAAACAAAGTGTTGATGATTTTTTAAATCAATATTTATAAAATATAAAATAAACTTGGGATGATTAACCAATGGAACTCATTGATAGTATTAAAACACGGCGAAGTATTCGAATATTTAAAGAAGATGAGATTTCTGAAGAAGCTTTACATACCATTTTTGAAGCGGCAAGATGGTCTCCCTCATGGGCAAATACTCAATGTTGGGAGATTATCGTAATTCGGGAAAAAAGTGCCAAAGAAAAGCTTCAGCAGGCTATTTTTGAAAAAAATCCAGCCTATCGATCGGTAGTTCAGGCACCAATTGTCTTGATGTTATGTGCCAAATTGAACATTTCTGGATCCTATAATAAAATGGTTACAACAAAATTTGGAGATTGGTTCATGTTTGATTTGGGGATTCTGACCCAGACCATCGTATTAACAGCCCATTCATTCGGTTTAGGAAGTGTTATTATTGGCTTGTTTGATCATGATCGTGTTCGCAGAGACTTTGCAGTGCCTCAGGAATATGAAGTGGTTTCCTTATTACCCATAGGTGTTCCTGCAAAAATTCCCAATCCACCTAAAAGAAAAGAGATTCAGGATTTTGTTCATTTTGAACATTTCTAATAATCTCAATTATTGGTTTTTTTTTCATGAGATTGCTCATCCTTGATGCTGGTATTTATATAGCAGATTTTGATAGCTATCATGATATTTTTTATGAAAAAGCCTCGTATATTGATACAATTATCAATCCTGAAAATTGAGCTAATCCGAACAATTAAATTAGACTATTTTTAACGCACAATACAAAACCATAATATATGTTATTTTATCTACACCTGAATAACCACTTGAATGTATAGGAACGATTAAATATGAAAAAACGTATATTGATTATAGATGATGAAGAACAAATTCGTAAAATGCTGAGCCTGATGCTAACGAATGAAGGATATGACGTTGAAGTTGCTTCAAATGGCAATGAAGGTATTTTATGTTATCAGAAACATCCAGCAGATTTAATTATGATAGATATTATTATGCCAGAAAAAGAAGGCATTGAAACGATACGCGAATTAATAAAAGACTATCCATCTGTAAAAATTATAGCCATGTCCGGTGGAGGACGTGTGGATCCAGATGCCTATTTGCATTTGGCAAAATATATGGGCGCTTCAAAATGTTTTAGTAAACCTATAGACAAACCTGTTCTTTTACAAGCGATTCAGGAACTATTAAAAAGTGATGCTAACATGTAACCCGTTATCTCAGTATTTAAGGATAAATAAACATGAAACCGGATCGAATCTTAATTATTGATGATGAACCTGATATACTATACCTTTTTGAGATGATATTAACTCGCCATGAGTTTTTTGTACAAACAGCGGATTCTTTCGATTCTGCGGTATCGATATTGAAGACAGCACTCATCCCATTTGATTTGATTTTATCGGATATTAAAATGCCCGGAGTATCCGGAGTTGAATTGTTGCCGATCGTAAAATCAATGATGCCAACGACACCAGTGGTTCTTGTTACAGGTTATCCGACATTAGAGACATCAATGGTAGCATTACGTCAGGGCGCTTTTGATTATTTAATGAAGCCTGTTACTGAAACTGAGCTAATGCGCGTTGTTCATATGGGTATCCGTCATAAACACTTACTGGATTCAAAAGTATCTCTCGAAAATGACTTAATTGAAAGCGAGTCGAGATATCGAACGATAGTGGAAGATCAAACCGATTTAATATGTCGTTTTAATACAAACGGGGTTTTATCTTTTATAAATAAAGCGTACAGGCAATTTTTTTCATTGCAAACAGAACAGTCAGACCCTCCATTTTTTTTTCTATTTACCAACACTTCTGTAAATGAATCTATCATTAGTCAAATTCAATCACTTACCATAGAGCGTCCCATAATTACATTTGAACATAAGATGAAATCCGAAACGGATCAGGATTTATATTATCACTGGCAAATCCGTGCTCTTTTTTCTTCTGATGCTCATTTTCTTGAATACCAAGCTGTTGGTCGTGATATCACAGATCACAAACGTGTTGAAGATATGTTAAAACTTTCCAGCACTCAGGCAAATCAGGCAACCAAAGCCAAAAGCCGATTTATCGCAAATATGAGTCATGAAATTCGTACTCCACTCAATGGTATTATTGCTATGGTCAGTTTGTTAAGTGAGACCAATCTATCCAGAGACCAAAAAGATTTTTTGTATGTGCTAAAAAGTTCAGCGGATTCGTTGTTAGAGACCATTAACGATATATTGGATTATTCCAAAATTGAAGCTGATGCGTTAATCTTAGAAAAGATTCCATTTGATTTATATGGACTCATTCAAAAGGTACTTCTAATGCTTTGCCCTAAGGCTGAAGAAAAAGATATTGAATTGATTTTTTTATATAATGAAAATTGTTCCACATGGTTTGTTGGAGATCCAACACGTATTCGACAAATTATTACCAATTTGGTGGGAAATGCAATTAAGTTTACTCACAAAGGGCATGTGTTACTCAAGGTGAATTTTCCTCAAACAGATACGGATGAATGTTTACTTCAGGTATCGGTTGAAGATACAGGAATCGGTATTGATTCCGAACAGTTAAATCATATTTTTATGGAATATTCTCAGGCAGACTTTAGTATCTCAAGACGATTTGGCGGTACAGGTTTAGGATTGCCCATTTCTAAACGGTTAATCGAAAAAATGAATGGCCATTTGGATGTATTAAGTGAAATGAATAAAGGATCAATTTTTGTTTTTTCTATCCCCTTATCTACAATGGGAGATATTCCTGAAGCATTTCAATCCCCAGTTATTCAACCCTTTAATAAACCTGCGCATGTCCTCATCGTCATGAAATACCCCATCACTGCACAGATTATTCAGCATTATCTTATGGGTTGGAATCTATCTTCTGAAATATGTCATACGGGCAACAAGGCCATTTCTTTGATAAGTAGTGCAAAAGAAATGCAGCAACCATTTACATTCATTTTTATTGATGATCATTTGGAGGATACGAATGGCATAGTGTTGTTTAAGCAGATTCGTTCCATTCAGGCTGAAATAAAATGTATTTTATTTGTTCCATTTAGTAAACGGGGCGGTATAAATGAATTGTTAAAGCGCGGTGTGTCGGCTGTGTTGAATACGCCGATTGACAAGTTTGAATTGTATCATATTCTTTCGCGACTAATTTATCCCTCGAATGAACTGACGTCCACACTGAATTATTCGTTTATCGATCAAGGCCTGAATTTGCCACTGGATACCCCACTACCATTGATTCATGCACTGGATAACCTGCATATTTTACTTGTTGAGGATAATATGTCTAATCTACAGGCTATGAAATGGATGATCACAAATTTAGGTTGCATTGTTGATACTGCAATTCATGGTAAAGCTGCTGTGGAATTGATTACACAGAACGGTAAAATATACGATTTAATTCTTATGGATATGCATATGCCAGAAATGGATGGGCTTCAAGCTACGCGTGTGATTCGTGAGTGGGAGGAAAAAATTAAACAAGAACGAAATCGGTCTATGGATAGTTGTAAAGCGATGCCGATTATTGCGATTACAGCGAGTGTGTTAAGAGAGGATTGTGATGTATGTATTCAACAGGGGATGAATGATGTCATTATTAAACCTGTCAGTAAAAAAGACCTTTTTGACCTTATTCAAAAATGGTGTGTTACCTCAACGCATACACAGCAATCATCATCTCAACTGGATTCTTCAAAAAAAATAAAACAAACCAATTCTCAGATAGAAAGTTATCCCGTATTTAATCAACATGAAACGCTTGAGAGATATGATGGCGAAGAGTCATTAATGTTGGAAATAATTCATACTTTTATTGAGAATGTGCCAACACAACTGAACGACCTTCAGAATGCCATAACCACTGGTGAAATGCGCACAATATCAGAAAAAGCTCATGCGATTAAAGGTGGTGCATCTTATGTGGGTGCATCTCAAATTCAGCATATTGCATATGAAATCGAATTGTCTGCCAAAACATCGAAAACACATTCCTTTTCAGCAAACATAGAATCCTTAACAAAGGCAATTGAACTGTTTCGGAATCATTTTAAGAATAATGTGACGTAACAAGGGATGGGTTCATTCCTTATTGAGATAAAGCAATATCAATTCCTTTGTAGTAATGTTTCAAAATGGTCGTACAGGCATAGCCGGATTTGGCCATACCGTAAGCACCCCATTGGCTCATACCAACACCATGACCATATCCCCGCCCTTTACAATATATTCCGCGAGGTTGTGAAATCAATTCAAACAGGGTACTTTTGATCACATCCGGTCCAATCTTGATTCTAAAATTATTACTACTTAAAACGGTTGTTCCAGTATTTGAAATAATATGAATCGCTTTATATCTTCCAGATGGGGTCTTATCTTTAAACGCTATTTGCTTTATTTTTCCTACATAAATACCAGCCTGTTTTAATTTGGTTTGAATATCTTCATAAGAAAGATATTGCTCCCAAGACAATTTAGGTCCCCAAAGACTGTATTGATCTGTCAGGCCTTTTAAATGAGGCATTTCAACCTGCCAAACATTTTCAGCATTTTCTGTATATCCACCGCTATTTGAGTGAAACGGGGCGATAATTAATTGACCATCATAAGTCATCACTTTGCCTCGCGTGGCATCAACAGCAAGATTCGACTGAGAGGTTTCGACAAGAAATCCTCCATATACCTGATCACTAATACTGGCTTCCATATCAAACAGTTTGTCTGCCATTTTGGATTTTATATATAAAGCATACGTTCGTGAGGCAATTGCTTGTGCTTTTAATGCCTCTACTTCCCAGTTTGATGGCATTTCTTTTGGAACTACCCCATAAAGATAATCTTCAACAGAAATATAATTGATACAACCCATTCGGGAAAATTGATTTTCAGATCCATCGCCAATAATAATTGCCATATAGCCGCGGTATCTTAAATTATCAATTTCAATGAGTTGATTTTTTTCAGGCATTACCTTGCAAGCTGATGTTCCAGTTGCATGTCCATTTACAAAAAGTTGAGTATGCTTATAGGTGAAAATAAGATGTCGGCTATGAACAGGTATTGTTTTTTTAGATGAGAGATGACTTACCTGTAGAGGTGCTTGACTTTTAAGTACAATTTGATTTGCATTTTTTTTGAGTAAAATCCGAATCGCGTTATTTGATTTTTGTAAAAATAGGGGTTTTGATTTGGGAGTTGATTCAGGAATTGATGTTGACGTTTTGGTATAATGTTTGGCATTTTCTGACCATACTTCTGCTGAATACCGATGTCTGCCATTTGGATAGTTACTCAGATACGTTGAAAACAATTCAAATGCCTTGTTGTACTTGCCATTCTCATAAGAGATTACAGCGCTGTAATATATAGATTCAGATGCAGCTTCTGTATTTGGGTATTCCTGAATAACTTTGTCATAGTAGTTCAGAGCGATTAATTTTTGATCTAAATACAGACTGTATATATTTGCAATATATAATAAGGCTAATGCGCGATGATTTGGGTCTTTTGAAGAATCATTGATTTGTCTGTATGTGTTTAATGCATCAAGATATCGGGCATTTTTTAAGAATTGCTTTGCCAACTGAAAACAAGTGGCATCATTTAACGCGCCATAAACCAATAAGGGCATGAATACCATGATGAAAATGCCTATCATTCCACCAATTGGACCACAAATTAGTTTTTTATAATGAATTCGGAAATTCCATCGCATGGTAACACGTTAATCCGCTAAAAAAACCAACCGTTCATCTTTAAAAATATTTAAGTCTGGAGATAAAATTCGATTATACCGATCAAAATACAAAAACTGCTTCAAGAGCATTGCAAATTCTCTTGGAAAACGGATTCCATAATTTTTCCCAAGATCAAAAATCGCTATCATTGTTTTGGTGATTTCTTCTTCATCTACTTCAAGCATGGCTAAGGGGTCCATCGGTAACTCATTTAATCGATGATACAATTTCTCCAAATCTGCTGCAAGACCGTCAATATCGATTGTTTTATCCGTAATACCAATTTTTACCATGGATGTAGCCATTTGATGGTAGTCGGCAACAGACATGCCTTCCATAAATGCTGCCATCGCCATCCATGTTTGGGCTTGAATGCGGCCAACAATTCCAAAATCAATAAAACCAACACGTCCATCTTGTAGAACCATAAGATTGCCTGCATGAACATCTGCATGAAAAAATTCACAAAGCATCAGGCTTGCAAACCATGTATTCATCGCAGTTAAAAGCGTTTCTCTTGGGTCTTTACTGTATTTTTGAATACTTTCAAGGTCTGTTAAGGGAACGCCGTACAATCGCTCCATGGTTAATACCCGAAGCGTGGAAGCGTGGCTGTACACTTTTGGCACCACGACATCAGAATTGTCAGTTTCAATTAAAAACTGGTTAAATTTTTCAATGTTTGAGGCTTCTTTATAAAAATCACATTCATCCATCATTGTAGATTGGATTTCAGAGATAATTGCAGACAACGAAGTTCTCCATAAATTCGGAATCAGCCACTCCATGATTTTAGCACAGATAAACAAAAAATTCAGATCTGTTAATAGGATATCCTGAACGCGGGGTTTTTGGACTTTAATCACCACATCTTCCCCAGTAACAAGTTTTGCTCCATATACTTGAGCAATTGAGGCTGAAGCAATGGGAATAGGATCAATTTCAGAAAATAATGTTGATAACGGCTGGCCAAGTTCTTTTTTCAGTATCGGCTCAATTTTTTTAAAGGGTAACGGGTCTGTTTTGTCTAAACAATATTGAAATTCTTCAACATATTCTGCTGGAAATAGTGAAGGTGAACTGGCAATAAACTGACCCAGTTTAATGTAAGTTGCTCCAAGTTTCTCAAATGTTTTTCTCATTAATTTGGGGGCAGGTGGACGGTCTCCAAACACCCAGCCCAAACCGGATTTGCAGAGAATCCGCATAGTTTGCGCGACCCGTGCCCCGCCTTTCACTGTATAACCAATTGCCTGATAGATAGTTGTGTTCATCATTTTTTTACTTTTCTTTTTAAAAAGTTATATGACAAGGAGTTACTTGGCAAAGAAAAAACCAAAAAACGCACCTGATATTCCGCCTAAAATGTGTGCCATTTGAGAGATATTATCTTTGTTTAATGTATTAAATACTTCTCCGCCAATAAAAATACCTGCGACAAGAACAAATGTTAACGGTATAGAACCACGTTTAATATCCACAATTGATGCCAATACGATTAGCATAAATACAATGCCGCTGGCACCAAGCAAACCCGATTTAACTGAAATGACCACATGAATAATGCCGGTTACAAGCGATGTAATGACAATCATGAGCAATAAATTACCACTGCCGTATTTTTCTTCCAAAATCGGGCCAAGCAATAATATCAATGTTAAATTGCCCAAGATATGTGTCCATCCTGAATGACCGAATACATGAGAAAATAAACGAAAATAATCCCATGGATTTTGAACATGAATCGTAGGTTTAGCCATAAAAAAAGTATAGGTTATTCCCGGAAGCACATACGTATTCACAAGATGAAGTACGATTACGGCCAAGGAAAAAGTTAAAATTACAGGTGAATTATACTGAATTTTCATGGCGTTTAATTATTCGTTGAATAACAAATCAATAATTCAGATAACACCAACAGATGTGCATGCATATGTTTTTTAATCACTGCGATATCTGGAGCATTAGGATGATATGAATTAAGTATATCTGTGGTCATTTCATAAAGATAATTTACATCACAGCATGATAAAAAAAAATTTTTAATATCTTGAATGGTCAACTCCAATGAGTGTATTTCTGTTTGTTTGTCAATCAGCGCATCAAAAAATCCCTGAATAGTTCCTTTTAAAGCGTCGTTATCAGCCCAGTCAATATCTTCAATACCATTAATACGATCAAGACGCATTCGAATAGAGAGATTTATTAAAAAAAATAACAAGGCTTCTATCCTGATATCGTTGGTTATAGTTGCACAGCTAAGTATTGGGCCATAATTTCGTGCTGTAATTAATTTCACGGATACTGTTGATGTATCTAAAATTTTTATAACAAAATCACCTGCCGCATGATGCCAAGGGTAAATCTGACTGCACGTATCAATATGATAATACATCGTCAAAATATAGGCACATTGACGATACATATCCAGCACTTGATCTGAATTTAAAACAACATTGCCATTGATCGTATCCCAGACCAGAATGGGTTTTGTGTTTAAATTCTCTGCATCCTTAACTCCCTCGCCCTCATTGGGAGAGGGTTGGGGTGAGGGAAACAATGGATTTGACATATGAAATTCATGATATCCATCAAACCATTCAGCCAAAAACATACTAATGGGATAAGTCTCATGTAAAAAATGATCCGATTGCCAATAAACGCAAGGAAGATCCTTTTTTTTTGAAAGGATCGCTCGCTGGTTCATAAGCTGCTTCAGTACTTCATACTCTTGTTTTAAGCACTGTATGGTTTCAGATGAGCAGGCAACATTTAATGCAAACGTCATCTCATGACCAGTTACAATGAGCTTTACTCGTGCAGGATGATATAATCGACCATGTTTTTCAAGATAAATATCAATATGGTGAATGGCATCTAGGGTGAAACGAATCATCGTTGATATATAAAGTGCATCCAACAGATCACTAAAATTTTTTTTTTGCAAGCATTGTGTGATAGCTAAAAAATAATCTCCATATGTAAATGGGAAATAGTCAGATGAATTGTACGTGTCAATTTGTGTACAGTTGCGCTGCTTTGGGAATGGATGCACCCAGATATCAGAGCCGCTGTTTACCGGCATTGAATCACTGCCGATATAATATGAAAACATGTTTACCCCATTTAATATGAGTCGGGATTTACGCGAGTTCAAGTTCGCGTTTCAATTTTTCAGGGACATCATAGCCCAGTTCAATCGCTTTTTGACAATAGTTTTTTGCTTGTACTGCGTCTCCTTTTGCTAAATAAGCAACGGCTAAATTATTGTGCGCAATGGGGAAATTAGGATCGATTTCAAGTGCCGTTTTATTAACAGTAATCGCATCATCGATTTGGTTGTTCATGAGATAGGCATTTCCAAGCGTTGTATATGCCTGAATAAATTTTGAATTCAATGCGATGGCTTTTTCCAAACTTCGGATCGCATCTTCAACTTCACCTTTTTGAAGCTGAATAAATCCAATATTCCCATAACCAATAGAAAATCCGGGTTTAGATTTAACTGCCAATCGATTATATCTAAGGCATTCATCTAAATCTCCGCGTTGAAGACAAAGGCCTCCAAGTTGAACATAGGCTTCTGCCAATGTCGGGCTGCAATCTAATGCTTTCATCAGTTCATCTTCTGCTTCATCGTATTGTTGAATGCCTAACAGAGCAACGGCAAGATTATAATGAGTCATACCACATTCGGAATTCCCAAGAAGCTTTGCTTTTAATTCGGATATGTATTCGTTTACGTTTTGAGCTTGAGTCACGATTTATTCCTTTATAAGTTAACTATATTATGTTAATTTGGATTTTCTAATAAAATTTATGCTAAACATGCCTTAATCAATTGTCAAGGAAGAATTTTTTAGATATTGTTTGGTATATCAACGGTATTTTTATAATCATCAATACATTGAATGGAAAAAGGAGGATGGTAACCTTATGGGAAAACTGACCGATTTGTCTGTATGGCATTCTTTGAAACAAGAATCGATCGTTATGAATCGATTAGAAAATCATTTAAAAGTCTTAGGCTCTCAACCCAATCGAATCAATCAATTTTCAAGAAAGGGGGCTGGGCTTTTTTATGATTTTTCAAGACAACGTGTTAATGAACAGGCCATGGAATTGCTGTTTGAACTTGCCAATGTTCGACATGTTCAACAACAGTTTGAACGCATGGTCAAAGGAGAAATTGTCAATTCTACAGAAAATCGTGCTGCATTGCATACTGCAACACGAAATTATACTAATGAACCCATTTGGGTAAATCAAACCAATGTCATGCCGGAAATTGAAAAAATTCGAAATGAAATAAAAGAATTTTCAGAAAAAATTCATCAGGGAATTATTCGGGGTTCTACAGGGAAGCGTTTTAAAGACATTATTGTCATTGGTATTGGCGGGTCATATCTTGGCCCTGAATTTGTAGCTCAGGCGCTGTCTTATTATGCTGATCAGGGAATGAATCTGTATTTTATTTCAAATGTTGATTATCATAATTTCGTCAGCGTTGTGTCTAATATAGACCCTGAAGCAGCATTATGGGTTGTTATATCCAAAAGTTATACAACTGTTGAAACACTAAGTAATACTCAAGCCGCCTATGCATTCATGAAAGAAAAAGGTCTTGATCCGGCCAAACATGTCGTAACCGTAACAAGCAAAGGAAGTCCGGGAGATTGTGCTGAAAATCCAGTGATTCAAACATTTCACATGTTCGATTATATCGGCGGCCGTTATAGTGTAACTTCTGCAGTTGGCGCTGTTCCATTAAGCCTTTATGTTGGATATGATCGGTTTGAACGGTTTTTAAAAGGCGCAAATGAAGTGGATCAACATGCTCAATATGCGCCACTATCTGAAAATATCCCATTGATTTCAGCGCTTATCAGCATCTGGAACAATAATTTTTTAGGATATGAAGCTCAAGCCATTATTCCTTATGCGTCACCTCTATGTAAATTGGCGCCTCATGTGCAACAGCTTTATATGGAAAGTAACGGAAAATGTGCAACACTTACTGGACATCAAACCACTGAATCCACTGGTGTGATTATTTTTGGTGAACCCGGAACCAATGCTCAGCATTCATTTTTCCAGCTTATCCATCAAGGCCGTACGATTCCAGTTGAGTTTATTGGTGTAGTCAAACCACAATATGGAAAACAGCCTAAAAGTGAAGCATCTGTAAGTAATCATGAAGAGCTCTGGGCAAACATGATAGCTCAAGCTTCGGCATTGGCAAATGGAAAAGAGTCTCAGGATATGGCACGAAAATTTTCTGGAAACCGACCTTCTTCAACACTGATTATTGATGATCTTTCTCCAGAAAATGTTGGCCGACTACTCGCTTTTTATGAAGCCAGAACTGTATTTGAAGCGTTTATCTGGGATACCAACCCATTTGATCAGTTTGGTGTTGAACTGGGTAAAAAACTTGCGGATAGCATTCGTAAAGAAATGACTAAAAAGAATGCAGATAGCAGTTATTCATTTGATACTCAGGATAATATCACCAAATACTATCTGAACTTGTTGTACAAAGGATAATAGCATAACTTATATAGATTTTCAGGTAAATCCCCGTAGGGGTGAGGCATGATTCGCCCCTACAATCGTTCATCTTTGCAATTATTTATCTGAAAAATGGATGGGTTTAATTTTTTTTGTAGCCGATCACAACGTTCAACCCCTTGAATATGATTCAGCATTTGAAACGCAATTTTCATCTGTTCAAGTAATTCAACAGAAATTAAGTCTTGGTTGATGAGTTTTTGATAATAAGATAAAGCAAAAGCTGGTTGATTCATATCTAAACACAAATTTCCCATTTGAAACAAATAATTCGGATTTGTTGATAGTTCCAAAGCCTGTTGCTGATGTTCTATCAGAAAATGGATATACCCGGACAATAATAGATTGCATCCTGAAATGCACAGATTTTTTAAGAATTCTTCATGAATTGATGCATCTTCTAATATCCATGTCTTAACTTCTTGCCAAAGTTGTTCTGCAGAATCGCATTGGTTTAATCCAAGATAGGCATTGATTACATAATATTGGATGGCGCGTTTGAATGATATATCCAGTGAAAATAAAATGCGGCCTTTAGCCAAACTTGGATCATTTGTATATCGGTCAAAACCCGTTAAATAAAAATTTCCATGCTTAATAATACTTTCAAAATCACAAGATGCAGCAGCCATTTTGGTAAGTTCAAAATGCAAATCTGGATCATCAGGTATAATTTCCAAGCCCTGCAAATACATGCTTAGAGCCTCATTATTTTGATTTAATGCACGATAAGCTCTCCCGATTGTTCGATAAAGACTTGTAATTTTCCATGAATCCTGACTTATTTTAAATTGTGATAAGCGAAGACATTGTTTTCCATACCTAATGGAATCTTCAAAATATCCATGAAATCCATAAGCGTTACTCAAGTAAAAATAGGCGATAGCATCATTTGAATTTTTTTGAATCCGTTCATGTAACAGAGACGTTGTTCTTTCAAATTTTAGTTTCATTTTATCAGGTTCTAATGCAAAACCATAATGATTTATTGCAATATTCATGGATACTGTTTTGCCATAATATACCGGAACATTATGCACAGTGCCTTCATAATGAAATCGTGGATCATTTCGAAAAAGTCTCGGACTTTGAAATAATTGGGATAGTTGACCCGTTTTCATGATATTTTTTACGGTACATAAAATTGCATGGATATCATGAGACAGATCAGTAATTGTTATTTTTAATTCATGTGGTGTTATGGTGCCTAAATCGAGGTGTTCATCTGCATCGATGATGAGAATCCAATCACCTGATGCATAGCTGATACTTTGATTTCGATGTTTACTAAAATTTTTTTCCCATAGATGATGATAAATTTTCGCCTGATAAGATTGAGCAATTTGCACAGTAGCGTCAGTTGATCCTGTATCCACGACAATAAGTTCATCCACTACATTGTTAATCGTGTCTAAACACTGAGCAAGCCGCTCCGATTCATTTTTAACCATCATACATGCAGAAATTTTAACAAGTGGCATTTGGCTCTTATACCTCCGATTCTGCTTGACTGGAGAGGGTTAGTAGGGGGTTACTACATAATTATCAGACTGCGTGCATATCCAAGAGATTCCAACTCCAGCCATAATCGCTGTTTTTTGTTTGAATAGTGGACTGTCTCTGAAACATGTACTATGAAGGTCTTGCGCCCGAACAAAAGCGCCAATCCAGAAACGTTCAAAACGTCTTGATAAAGATATACCCAACACTGTGCCGCTATACCCACAAGAAGCATCATATTCTGGACGTTCTGGTGTTGCATACTTCGTATCTACGCCATAAAAATAACGATGATAGGTTTTGGTTGAAAACATAGGCCCGCAAAACATATTCAGTTGCCAGTATTGATTCAATATCCTTTCGTTGAAATCACAATTGATAACAGGATTAAAAAGAAAACCCCTATGTGCTATCTCATAACCATCAATAGATATTACTTCGCGTAGCGGGAATTTGAATGAAATTTTTTTTCTTTCTGTTTTTAAAAGAAATACATTTCCTTGAATTCCAAATTCCAACGTAGGATCGATATCCGGCATACCTTCACGTGTATTTTTTTTGTTACTATTCACAGGTGGCTTGCCATTGATGGTAACATCAAGTTCAACATGATCGCTTTTGAAAAATAAACCACGAATATTTTCACGATCAACCTTGAATAACTCACCTCGATAAACAACATAAGGAATTGGAAAACCATAATATTGCTGATGGTCTGACCCGTTATAGTCAGGCATGGTAAAAACGCCTATTCCTATTCCCAATTCCCATAGGGGGAGATTCTCTGCTTGGAGACTTGAACTTAAATATAAGTGAAATATTCCGCAAAGAAAAACAACAATGCCAGATATTTTTAATTTCAAATTTTTTTTAAGAAATAACATGATTCACACTCTTATGTCTTATGTCCGTATCCCAGTCCATAAATGTTGTATTCATCAATATAAATCATAGTCCCCGGAGATCATGCCGAACACTGGCGGTTTCTCTTTTTCTAATGTGCCGCGTCCGTGCTCGCCTTTCAAACGATTTCTACGGACTTTCCGTCCTTTTTTTTTCACGGCATCACGACCCCGGAATCTAATATGAACCATAATCAAAATGACGTTCGTTCATCTATAACGATGGTAAGTATAGTTGTAAATCACTTATAAAATCAAGAATGGGTTTGGCACATTCTATTGGCTTTTCCATAGGGATGAAATGACCAGAATTAGGTATAGTTACCAGAGTGTAATTCGAAATGCGTGCGGTTAAACGTTCTGCTGCATCTGATAAAAATGTATCAGAACTCTCACCCCGAATTGCAAGTACAGGACATGTAATTTTTGAAGTGTAGTGCCATACATTGGTAGGTACAGATTCAAAAATTTGAGCTTCAAGCTCAGGATCGCACTTCAACACAGCGGTTTTTTCGTCTTTTTCCAATAAACCACATTCTAAATAAGCGGTAATAAACTCTGTTGACCATGTTTTAAAAATTCCCCGGCCAGCCGTAAATCGTTTAATAGCTTCTATTTTACCCTCAAACACTTTACGACGGCGGCGAGCTGCCATCACCAGCGGCAAGCGATGATTCATTCCGAATAATCTTAATATTCGGATCATCCAAAGAATTCGTGGAGGCAATATTACTGGGTCAATTAAAACAATTCCTGCAAAGAGTTCTGGCGCTATTGCAGCAGCAAAATAGGTTGTTACTGCGCCGAGTGAATGACCTATGCCAATAATTTTTTTGCCCGGAAAAGTGCCTTTAATGACTGCAATCAAATCATTGGCAAATATTTCCCAATTTCGAATCGAAACTGGTTTCGTAGATACTGAATCCCCATGACCTCGAACATCACTGGCAATAATATGTAAGTCTGAAATCAATTGATTCAAAAACGGACTATAAGTTCCAGCACAAAACCCATTGGCGTGCAAAAAATGTGTAGGAATACCTGAAGTATCCCAATCTAAATAATGCAATCTTGCATCTGGAACTTCAATATAACCTTCGCGGGGTTCGATTTCTTCAATTTGGTTTTCTTTATCCATGATATTTCTCGTTTAATTCTTGCATTAAGTGTTTAGCGAACCCCTCGTTCTCTTAGATAAGAGCCATATTTTAAATCAGATTTTAATATATGATTTGTTAGCCAATCTCTAATAAAATTCATGACTTCTACTGTAATAAATAAATCACCTTTATTAAATTTTTCATTTAATTCTATTACTTTTTGAGTTAAAGCTTTATGTTCCATTTTATGTTTCAAAGAATCAGGATAATGATGAGTTTCAAAATACTTTTCCTCTGTTGCAAAATGTTTCTGCGTATAATCAATAAGACGTTTCAGAATATCAGCCAACACATCCTTTCCTTTTCGATTTTTCATAGCATCATGCATTTCATTTACCATTGACAGTAATTGTTTGTGTTGTTGATCAATATCTGATATCTTTAGCTCAAACTTATCACTCCATTCCATAAATGACATTGATTTATCTCCTCATGCTTTGTTATAAAAAATCTAAAATGGCCATAAACAACAACTTCGCTTTTTTATAAACATGTGTTCACATTGATTCAATTGACTTTCATATAATACTGATCTCTGTTTTACCTTTTGTGCTACTTTGATTAACCATGATTTATTACGATATGTTTTGGCTAAAAACCCTTTATGTCCCTCATGATATGCCAAGTAAAGATGATACGCATCATACTTTTTTATTCCACATTTTTTATAACTTAAATCACAATACCAGCCAATAAAATCGCAGGCATCATGAAAATCATCTCTGTCTGCTCCATATGATTGAGTATTTTTTATATAATTATCCCATGTTTCGTTGAGCGCCTGAGGATAACCATATGCTGAAGTAGGGCGTGGACCGGGAAATATAAATAAACATGTAGTTCGTTCGGGTTTTGCATCTGCTACAAAACTTGATTCCTGATACATAATGGCCATAATCACAGGTATAGGAATTCCCCATTTTATTGACGCAGTTCGTGTACTTTTATACCATTCTTTTTTTTCTAAAAAAATATTACAAAGATCATTTTTATATGTTGGTGGAGAATTTCCAATTCCCGCGCATGAAAATAGCATAATAGCGCTCATGAATAGTGTGAACCTAAAAACAAATTTCATATAAAAAATAAGCACTATCTTAATTACAAACCTAATGCTTTTTTAATTTCATCTTGTTTATACCCAACAATAACCTGATCTCCGATAAGAATCGTTGGAAATGAACATCGCGGATTGATTTGTTTGATATTTTCAATAATTGTATTTCGTTCTTCTTTACTAAGTAAATCAACATCTATAAATTCATACACTACTTGACAGTCATTCATTAATTGTTTTGTTGATTTACAATGACTACAAGTACTTAAGGTATAAAGCATTACTTTCATGTTTATTGGCATAACTTGATCTTTCTTTTCAGGTTGTTTTTGTCTTTTCGGTTTAAGATAAGACAGGTAATGTTTCAATTTCATAAGAGCGTGTTCCAATTCCTAATTCTTCTGCATAAGCCAATTGAATATTCCAATCCACACGTGGATAAAGTGCATTAAATTTGTCTGTTCCGGGTTCTATATTTTTTGTTAAACATGTATGGGGCAATCCATGTTCTTTATTCACTAAATCAACAGAAGCCTGATCAATTGCAACAGGGTCGGTTGATGCCAAGATACCAATATCCCTGACAATTGGAGAATCGTTAAAAGGATAACAATCACATGCAGGTGATACATGATTAATAAAATTGATAAACAGCATATGATCTTTTTTCCCTTGTAATACACCTAAGGTATATTCCATCATTTTTTCCATAAATACAGGAATGGTTTCACTCCAGCTAATTTGTATAGCGCTATTTGGACATATTAAAATACACTCTCCGCAACCAATACATTTTTTGGTATCAATATAGGCTTTTTTGTCTTTCAGCGTAATCGCCTGTTGGGAACAATGTTTAGCACATTCTCCGCAGCCAATACATTTTTTTAATTTGATTTGCGGTTGAACGTCCGAATGTTGTGCTAATTTTCCTCGTCTTGAAGCGCAGCCCATGCCTAAATTTTTTAACGTGCCACCGAATCCTGATAATTCATGCGATTTAAAATGAGCCACTGAAACGATAGAATCTGCATTGACAATTTCAGACGCAATATAAACGTCATTAAAATGCTTTTTATTTATATGAATTGCTTTTTCTGTCCGGCCTCTAAGACCATCAGCAATAATGATTGGAGCATCTACCACAGAAATATCAAACCCATTATGAATTGCCGTTAATAAATGAGTCGGCGCATCGCTTCGACTACCCGAATACAGTGTATTTGCATCGGTTAAAAAAGGAATAGCACCTAATGATTTGACATCTGTAACTATTTTTCGAATAAATACCGGATTGATAAACGCTGTATTTCCAAGTTCACCAAAATGAAGTTTAATTGCTGTAATATCCCTTTGATGAACAACATCTTTTAGACCTGATTTTTCAATGAGTCTTCCAATTTTTGCAATCAGATTTTCTTTAGGTGTTGCCCTAAAATCTATAAAATAAACTGTTGATGCCATACTATAACCTCCTTTTCTTTTTAATCCATTTCAACCAAATTTAATGCTTTTTGAGCTATGTGCGGTAATGGTACAACATGATCTACTGCACCAATTTTTATCGCTTCTTTAGGCATACCAAAAACAACACAGGTCTTTTCATCCTGTGCTATGGTTTTTGCGCCTACCTGTTTCATAGCCAATAAACCATTTGCGCCATCAGCTCCCATTCCAGTTAAAATAATACCAATTGAATTGGAACCTGCATATGTAGCAACAGACTTAAATAAAACATCCACCGCAGGTCGTTGATGATGAACTAATGGCCCTTGCTTGACATTTACATAATACCGTGCACCGCTTCTTTTAAGAAGCATATGATAATTTCCGGGCGCAATTAGAACTGTTCCATTGCTTACTGTATCACCATCCTCAGCTTCTTTCACATTCATTTGACAAAGACCGTTCAACCGTTCTGCAAAAGAAGTGGTAAATTTTGCAGGCATATGCTGAACAACTACAATTCCGGGTGTATTCACAGGCATTTTTTCCAATACATTTTTTAATGCCTCAGTTCCTCCTGTTGAAGCGCCTATTGCTATAATTTTATGGGTCGTTTTTGCAAGAGCTTTTGATGAAAGGGTAATTTTCTCAGAAGGGTCTTCTTCAAGGATTTTTTTGTTACGTACATCCACTTTTGCAACAGCTCTGATTTTTTCAGCAAGTTGAAGACTTAAATCACCTACAGAATAAGATGCAGTCGGTTTTGAAATCACTTCAAGTGCGCCTAATGATAATGCTTCTAAAGCTATTTTACTCCCTTTAGCTGTTAAAGAACTAACAATAATTACAGGCAATGGATGGTATCGCATTAATTTTTTTAAAAAAGTCAAGCCATCCATACGCGGCATTTCGATATCTAGCGTAATTACATCTGGCTTTAATTTTACAATTTTATCTCTTGCTACAAACGGGTCTGGAGCAGTACCTATTACTTTTATTCCGCGTTCCCGGGATAGTTCTTCTGTAAATACTTTTCGAACAATCGCAGAATCATCTACAATTAAGACTTTTATATCCGTATCTAATTCCATGAATTATCATTAACCTATCAATTTAAAAGAAAAATTTTAAAAAACAAAAAACCATCAGTGGTTTCTATTAAACAAAAATCATCCCCATCATCCTGTTTCTTTAATTGATTTGCATCTATTTTAATCATTTTGGGAATCCCTAAATTAAAAACAATTTCAGAATTATAATTACTAAAGGTACTTCCAGCTACCATATTAATAACTTCTTTTATGGTTCCTTCAATATGGTCTGAAGTTAAATTATCTCTTTCTTCACCCATAAAATTTTCTGCCATAATAATCAGCACTTCTTCAGGAATAAACACAGTAAAATAACCTGAAAATTTTCCTTTAAAATCAAGCTTACACGCATAAATTCTTTCTATATCAAGTAATCCACATTCTTCTAATTTGCATTGATCTTCGAATTGAAGTGTCAGAAAAAACATTGTTTCTAGTACTTCAGAAATCGAGGCCCTCATCGCTTTCTTCAAATCCATTTTGTGCTTCTCCTAATATTTCGACTAATTTTTCTCGAATGAGTTCTGGTGTAAACGGTTTTTTAATATACCCAGAAGCGCCGTGTGTCATAAATTCTAATATTTTTTTTTGACTACCTTCTGTTGTGACGACAAGTATGGGGATAGAAGTTAAAAAGTCATCCTTTTTGAGTTCTTTAATCAACTCAATACCGTTCATATCAGGCATATTATAATCAGTGATAATAATATCCATCCATTCTTGTTTAATAATATCCAAAGCTTGTTTACCGTTTTCAGCCTCATAAAAATTTGAAGAGCTGAATCCAGAAGCTTTAATGGTTTTTTTGACGACAGATCGCATAGGTAATGAATCATCTACGATCAAAATATTGTAAGCCATATTAATCTCCTAGGCAGAATATATTCTGTTACTATTACAAATTTTCCATCGCATTAAGCATCTTTTCGACCTTCTGCATATTTTCACTAAATCTTGAAATAATTTCCTGAAGTCCTTTATCTGTAATGCCTAAACGATTTAATACTTCTTCATGAAAGCGATATGCAAGGCCATCAGCTCCAATTCCAACCCCCATCATCATACATACATTATCTGCTATGTATATTATAGAATTTTCCTCATCATATTGAGAAGATTTTTCATTGAAATGATGATTTTTGATGATTTCAATCATTTTTTGAGAAAAATTCCATTTTTTTGCCAAAATTGCTCCGGCTTCGGCATGATCAATTCCTAATACCGCTTTTTCAGCCTCTCTAAAACTCATTCCTTTATCTTTGACCATCATATTGATACGATCAAAGGAATCCCGCACAAATCGATCTAAAATAATTTTACCAATATCTTTTAGAAGTGCTGTTGTAAATATGACATGTTTTTGTTTTATACCGAGTTTATCTGCAATATCTTTTGCTGTCATTGCAGATAACACAGCATGTTTCCACAATTCTCCTTCATAAAGCCCATAGCCGACTTGTTTTCCAGCAAAGGACTGTGTACCTGATTTTATAATTACTATATCAATAATCTGTTCCATTCCCAAATAAGTAATTGCATCGTTTAATGATTCTATTTGTCGAGGTAATCCAAAATAAGCAGAATTACATATTTTTAAAATAGTTGCTGTAATAATTGGATCTAATTGAATCACTTCTGCAATCTCTTGCATAGACGAACGAGGATTTTCCATTACCGTCATAATCTGATTCATGATTGCAGGCATAGGCAGATCGGAAGAGCGT
>PDZT01000272.1 GCA_002753105.1 Deltaproteobacteria bacterium YD0425bin50
AACAAAAATCAATTCTTACACAAAAAAATGATTCTTCATCTTCATAACTATATTTTTTTATTCACCAATGTATCGGTTACCTAATGATATCTTCAAATTCTTACCATCTTTTCCCGGGAGAAGTCTATGTTACCTCTCAGCCGAAAATGATTACTACAATTTTAGGGTCGTGTGTGGGCGTATGTATGTGGGATTTTAAAAAACAAATAGCGGGTATGAACCATGTGATCTTACCTGTTTGCGATAACGAGTCTCATGTTTCAACCCGATATGCCAATGTTGGAACCTACGTATTATATGATTTGATTCGAGAGGCAGGCGCAAAACAACCGAATATTTACGCAAAAGTTTTTGGTGGGGCATCCCAGTTATCACAACCAATCATTTATAAAGTCAATAACTCAAATGTGGGTTCGCAGAATTATAAAATTACCCTGTCAGTCTTAAAACGGCTTAATATCCCTATACTTGCTCAAGATGTCTTAGGTCATTCTGGACGAAAAATTCTTTTTGACGTGACTACAGGTAAAGTTCAATTAACTTATTTAAAACAGTTTAATTTTGAGAGAGAAGTCTTAACCATTGAGAAGCCTAATGATCCATCACCTATTACATCATTAACTTTACCTAAAGCAAAAAAAGAAAAAGTAATTGCAATTGGTGCATCTACAGGTGGAACAGAAGCAATTCGAATGGTATTGCAAGATTTACCGAATTCAGTTCCGGGTATTCTTGTCGTTCAACATATGCCAACTGGATTCACCAAAATATTTGCAGATCATCTGAATGAACTATGTGCCAATCTTGAAGTGAAAGAAGCAGTTGACGGTGATCTGATAAAATCCGGAAGAGTTTTGATTGCTCCGGGGGATAAACACTTAGAATTAACACGTAATATTAATGGATATATTGCGCAGATAAAAAATGGTCCACGCGTTGGTCGTCATAGGCCTTCAGTTGATGTGTTATTTAATTCTGTTGCGGAACACGCAGGAGAAAACGCAATTGGCGTCATTTTAACAGGTATGGGAACAGATGGCGCTAAAGGTTTACTTGAAATGAGGCAAAAAGGCGCAAAAACAATTGCTCAACACGAAGACAGTTGTGTTGTTTTTGGCATGCCTCGTGAAGCAATTACTATTGGTGCGGCAGAAAAAATTGTACCCTTGAATAAAATTCCAGATGCAATCTTCGCTCTTCTCCACAAAGAGACCTTATAAAAAAGTTCTTGAATTTATTGTCTCATGGGCATTGATTCTCGTTTCGGCCATCAAGTATTTTGTGGCGTTGATCGTTCCCACGCTGGAGCGTGGGAACGATCGAACAAATAGCGATCGTCATTCCCGCGAAAGCGGGAATCCAGTAAAATCAAGCATTCTGGATTCCCACTTTCGTGGGAATGACAAAAAATGCAAAACTATAGAACTTAAGATTCAGTGTAATCAGTTAATCTGCGCAATCTGTGATTTAGACAATACTTTTATGATATTCTTGCAATGATTTGATTTTCCCTACACCTTTTCTCCGTTGTTGAATTCCTTTTGCCGCAGATAGTGCAGCAGCCGTTGTGGTTATATATTGAACGCGATATTTAATTGCCGCTTTTCGAATATAAGAATCATCTTCCTGACTTTCTTTTCCCACAGGTGTGTTAATAATCATCTGGACTTCATGATTTTTAATAATATCAACGATATTTGGACGTCCATAATTAATTTTTCTGGCCATTTCACATGGAATACCATGATCCATTAAAAATTGACGTGTCCCTTCTGTGGCTAAAATTTTAAACTGCATATCTTTAAATAAACGAGCAGGTTCTAATACACCGGGTTTGTCACGATCCGCGACCGTAATTAATACTGTGCCTTCAGAGGGTAATGGAAATTGAGTCGCTTCCTGTGATTTAAAATAAGCTAATCCAAAAGAATCGGCGAGTCCAAGGACTTCACCTGTTGATCTCATTTCTGGTCCTAAAACCGGATCCACTTCAGGGAACATATTAAATGGGAAAACGGCTTCTTTAACCCCAAAATGATGAAGAATAGGTTTTTTAAGGTTTAGCTCAGCAAGGGTTTTACCTAACATAATCTGGGTTGCAATTTTGGCCATAGAAATATTACAGATTTTTGACACAATAGGTACGGTTCGGGAGGCTCGTGGATTGGCTTCAAGTACATAAACAGTATCATTTGCAATCGCGTATTGAATATTCATTAAACCCACAACCTGTAATTCAATTGCAATTTTTCGTGTATATTCACAAATAGTATCAATATGTTTGTGCGGGATACTCACTGGCGGAATAACACAAGCTGAGTCTCCAGAATGAATCCCTGCCAGTTCAATATGTTCCATAACTGCTGGAACAAACGCATCTTTTCCATCACAAATCGCATCCGCTTCAGCTTCAATGGCATTTTCCAAGAATTTATCAATTAAAATCGGACGGTCGGGTGATATTTCTACTGCTGCATTGACATACGTGCGTAACATGCTTTCATCGAGTACAATTTCCATAGCTCTGCCTCCAAGTACATAAGAAGGACGAACCATCAGCGGATACCCGATTTGTTTTGCAATAACTAAGGCTTGTTCTAATGAATGCGCCATTCCAGACTTAGGATGAGGGATTCCAAGTTGGCGCATAAGCATTCGAAAACGGTCTCTATCTTCAGCAATATCAATGGTTTCAGGTGTCGTTCCCAAAATTTTAACTCCAGCTTCAGCCAACTCTTTTGCAATATTTAAGGGTGTTTGGCCACCGAATTGAACAATGACGCCTTCGGGTTTTTCATGATCGTAAATACTTAATACGTCTTCAAGCGTAAGCGGTTCAAAGTACAATTTATCCGATGTATCATAATCTGTGGAAACCGTTTCAGGATTACAATTGACCATAATGGATTCATAACCTGCCTCACGAATTGAAAATGCCGCATGAACACAACAATAGTCAAATTCAATACCCTGACCGATTCGATTTGGCCCTCCGCCTAACACCATTACCTTTTTGCGATCAGTTACTTGAACTTCGTTATCCCCGTTATAGGTTGAATAGTAATATGAGGCATTTTTTACACCACTGACACGAACTGCTCCCCAACGTTGATGTAATCCAAGTCGAATTCGATTTTCCCGAATTTCTTTTTCAGATATAGTGATCAATTTAGACAGGTATTTATCACTAAAACCCTCTTTCTTTGCGAGAATCATCAGATCATCAGGTAACAGTTTACCTTTATAGGTAAGAATACGCTCTTCTAATTGAACAAGAGACTGCATTTGTTCAAGAAACCAAGGTTTAATATGCGTCAATTCATAAAGATGCTGAATATCTGCACCTTTACGAAGTGCTTCATATAGGATAAACTGACGTTCACTTGATGGATATTTGAGCAATGAGAGCAGCTCAGCTAAGGATTGTTGATGAAATTGTTTTGCGAATCCAAGACCATAGCGATTAATTTCAAGCGACCGAATTGATTTTTGAAACGCTTCTTTATAGGTTCGACCAATACTCATGACTTCACCTACAGCGCGCATTTGCGTTCCTAATTTGTCTTCGACACCCTTAAATTTTTCAAATGCCCAGCGCGCAAATTTTACAACCACATAATTACCTGAAGGTGTATATTTATCTAAACTTCCATCACGCCAATATGGAATTTCATCAAGCGTCATTCCGCCTGCAAGCCATGATGACACCAACGCAATAGGAAAACCTGTTGCTTTTGATGCCAATGCTGATGAACGTGATGTTCGGGGATTGATTTCAATAATCACAACCCGTCCAGTTTTAGGATCATGGGCAAACTGAATATTGGTTCCTCCGATCACTTCAATAGATTCTACAACTTTATAGGAAAGTTCCTGTAATTTTTTTTGCAGTTCAGTGGAGATCGTCAACATAGGCGCTGTACAGAATGAATCGCCTGTATGTACGCCCATTGCATCCACATTTTCAATAAAACAAACCGTAATCAGTTGATTTTTAGCATCACGAACAACTTCTAACTCAAGTTCTTCCCAACCTAAAACGGATTCTTCAACTAATACCTGATTGACAATGCTTGCTGCAAGCCCTCTTGCGGCAACAGTTCTGAGTTCTTCAACATTATATACTAGCCCGCCTCCTGTTCCACCAAGTGTGTAAGCAGGTCGTATCACAAGTGGATAACCAAGAGATTCTGCAACTTTTTCAGCATCTTCAACAGTATTGACAGCTTTACTTTTTGGCATTTCAATGCCCAAACCTTCCATCGTTTGTTTAAAGATAGTACGGTCTTCACCCCGTTCAATCGCAGCATGTCCTACACCAATTAACTGAACACCATATTGCTTAAGCACTCCCTGTTGAACCAATTGTGCGGCCAAATTTAATCCTGTTTGACCGCCTAAATTCGGTAACAGTGCATCGGGTTTTTCGATTTTAATAATTTCTGTGAGTGTATCAATATTCAACGGCTCAATATAAGTCGCATCTGCCATATGCGGGTCTGTCATAATGGTAGCTGGATTTGAATTCACAAGAACAATTTTGTACCCCATGGATCGAAGTGCCTTACAGGCTTGAGTACCTGAATAATCGAATTCACAGGCTTGACCAATAATAATTGGCCCAGAACCAATAATCATAATTTTGTGTATATCATCACGCTTGGGCATATATCCTCCAGTTTTAGTAATTCTTAAAAAATACATTCAATGGCGACACAATAAATAAGTGAAAATCCATATCACCATATATTTTTCATTACAAATAATAAATTCGATAGATTTTGGGAATGCACCCCATTGAATCACGCAATCTTTACTTGAGTTAATAATTGGATTCAAGTAAGAAACTTTGTAACTACTCAGGCAAGCTAAAAGCAGAGATTCCACAGTTGAAATTTTATTTTTTTCTAATAATAATAGCATATTAGGCAAATAAAATATATGCATTATCTGTTCAAAAAATGTTTGATAGATTAGTTTATGTGCACATCAGGTGCATCTATTGCATTTTATGGAGTGTGCTTTTCGTGAATTAGGATGAAATCATCATGAAACTATTTACCATTGGATACGGTGGAAGGCATAAAGATGAACTGATCAGCATGTTACGTGAAAACTACATTCAGGTCGTGGTTGATGTACGGCTGCGTCCAGGATTGCATAGTATTAAAAAACCGTTTTGTCTGCTTTGTGCAGAAAAGAACGCTGTTGACTGTCATCGGAAGCTCATTGCTGATTATCTTATTGAAACAAAAGGTGTAAGTGTTGTGCATTTGGAGTAATCTAAACATAGAGAAATAAGAATAGAATTAAAAAATGAACTTGTTTGAGATACGACTTATCTCTACAATATAAAGGAAATCTTCTACTCATGAAAATTTTTTATAAATTTCAAAGAGTTAAAGGTGTGTATTGTTTCGTATCTTTTTATGAAACATTAAGATAAACAACACCAACAAGCCTAAAAGAATGATCTCTGGCGGTTCAGATGTCTTAGTTTCCTCAAATTCAAAAGTACTTTTTGCGTTCAGAGATTGTTCTTCTTTCCTTTCAAGAATCCGCCATTGAGCAGAATTTTCAACGACAATAAATGATGTTGTTG
>PDZT01000273.1 GCA_002753105.1 Deltaproteobacteria bacterium YD0425bin50
TTTTTTAATAAGGGTCTTATCCAATACTTCGTTATCAAGATATGTTTATACCAAGGATACTTACGATAAACATCAATTGCGATATGGCCTCCATGTTTAAGATAATCAGGTAGTACAGAAAATGCTTTCCACACATCAGGCGTATGTTGTAACACACCAAAACAGAATAATTTATCAAAAAAAAGTTTAGGAAAAGGCAGGTGATAGATATCTGCCTGAACGATAAGAACATTCTCCAGCTTTCCGTTAGACGCATAATTTGCCTCAACAGCGTAACTGTAATCCACTGAAACAACCATTGCTTTTGTCGATGCGGCGTGAACTGTAAAACGTCCTGAGCCACATCCGACCTCTAACATGAACTGTCCAGAAAGATTTCTATCCCATTTGGTTTCTTCAAAAAATCGGTTTTCAGATACATTGGTATTCGTATAGCTATCATATTGTGATTTCGCATGTTTTGTCCATTCTAATCCAAAACTGTTTGCATAATTCTCTAAAGGCACAAATCGAGGAATATGTCGGATAATAGGAAAATCCGATTTGCATTTAGAACACTTGAGTATTCCAGATTCAACAGCATTATCACCAGTGACATTACTGTCAACTAAATCCAAAGAAATAGTACATGTTGGACATACTAAAAAACGAATATGCTCCAGCTTCATTTGGCATCTCCTGCTTAAGTCAATTAATTGAGTATCTGCTAACTTTTTCTTTTATATATATAGCAGACTTTTTTATATTTTTCAGTACAATCAATATTTTTTTATTTTTTGCTTGACAGCAAGTAAACTTTATATCCTAAAACAAGCATTAAAGAACAAATAGAAATTACGCCCCATTTAAAATGATTGATTCATGTAACCCAAGTTTAAGGAGGAGGTTCTATGACAATTCAAATTGATAAACTGACTGAACAGGAACTTGAACAAAAAGGTGTATTTGAGTGGCCTATTTGGGAAAAAGAAAAATCACGATTTGACTGGTATTACGATAGCCAAGAACAGTGCTATTTACTTGAGGGTAACGTCACTGTTGAAACACCTGATGGGAAAAAAGTATCATTTGGGAAAGGCGATTTTGTTACATTTCCAAAAAATCTTTCATGTGTTTGGGATATTCAATCCCCTGTAAAAAAACATTACAACTTTTAATGGGTTTAAGGAGGTGAATTATGGATTTACGGATTCTGATTATTGATCCACAAAATGATTTTTGTGACCCCAAAGGCGCATTGTATGTTACTGGAGCTGATGGTGATATGGTGCGACTTGCAAGCATGATCCGCAGACTCAAAGATAAAATCAATGATATCCATGTTACCTTAGACACGCATCATTTTGTAGATGTTGCTCATCCGATTTATTGGGTAGATTCCAATGGCAACCATCCTGAACCATTAAAAACAATTATCAGTCTTGAAGATATTGAAAATGGAAAATGGAGAACGACGAGTCCAAAGCTCCAGAAAAGAGCATTAGACTATGTTAAATCACTAAAGGCAAATAAACGGTATTCTCTTGTGATCTGGCCATATCATTGTCTGATTGGAAGTTGGGGATATGGTATATATCCGCCTTTATTTGACGCATTGCTCGACTGGGAAAAAGATTTCTGCATGGTTGACTATGTTACGAAAGGCTCAAATATTTATACGGAACATTACAGCGCTATTCAAGCTGATGTTCCAGATGCACAAGACCCAACAACAATGCTCAATACGCACCTGATTCAAACACTTGAAGAGGCTGATATGATCGCACTTACTGGCGAAGCGCTTAATTTTTGTTTGGCCAATACCGTTCGGGATATCGCCAATAATTTTGGTGAAGAAAATATAAAAAAACTGATACTGATTAAAGATGCGACTTCTCCTGTTCCCGGACAAGTGTTTGAACCCTTAACTGATAATTTTTTAAAAGAAATGACGAAACGGGGCATGAAAGTCTCAACCACCAAAGATTTTCTTGCGTAAAAAATAATCATAAATGAAAGGATAGGTTATGCCAAAGCTCAATACGTCAAGCAATATGCAGGATATACAAATTCCCGGGCCGGGCACGTTTAATTTCTCAGCAGTACGTCTTGAAGATTTAGGTGCCACTGAATATACATTAGTCACTGTGGTAGTAGATGTTACCGGAAGCGTCTTATCTTTTGCCAAAGACCTTCTCAAATGCGTCCAAATGATTGTAGATGCGTGTAAAAAAAGTCCAAGAGCAGAAAATCTTTTAATAAGAGTACTCTCTTTTAACAACCAATTAGATGAGATTCATGGGTTTAAACTGTTATCAGAAATTAATCCACAAGGTTACAAACCATTTAAACCTGCAGGTATGACAGCATTATTTGATGCAACCTATTCTGGCGTGTCAGCAACACTTGAAATGGCAAAACGTTTAACCCAGCAGGATTTTGATGTTAATGGCTGTGTATATATTATCACAGATGGCATGGATAATGTTTCTACAGTTACTCCTAAAATGATTGCTGAAAAAATTTCACATGCAAAAAGTAAAGAAGAAATTGAATCTTTAATTACAGTGTTGATCGGTTTAATTGATACCAAGTCTCCGTATGCAGCCGATGTTCGTCATGCACTGACCACATTTGAAGTTGAGGCAGGGTTAACCCAGTTTATTGATGCAGGAGATGCAACACCCCAAAAATTAGCTAAATTGGCAAATTTTGTGAGTCAAAGCATCTCAAGTCAGTCACAGGCTTTAGGAACAGGTTCTGCAAGTCAGCCATTACAGTTTTAAAAAGGAGAAATGATAGATGTTTGAACTCAGTAAATCTCAAAAGCAGGTTCAAAAGGCAGCACGAGATTTTGCCAAAGGTGAATTTCAAAAAGATATGGCACATGGCTTTGAAAAAGCATGTGCTTATCCAGTAGATGTATGGAAAAAAGCAGCAGATCTTGGATTTATAGGTATTCATGTTGATGAAGCGTTTTCAGGCGGCGGGCTTGGAGTAGTTGAAGCATGTGTTGTGGCTGAAGAATTTTGCAGACAGGATTCAAGTTTAGGAATCGCCATTGGTTTGGCATCCTATACATCAGAATGTATTTTGCATTTTGGGAATGAAAATCTAAAGAAATCCTATTTACCGAGAATTGTCGAAGGTAAAATCCGATCTACTGGGGCTTTTACAGAGTCGATTTATGGAATGGATTATACATCAACTCAAGCCACTGCTGTGAAAAATAATGGAAAATGGATACTCAATGGTGAAAAAAAATATGTCATTCATGGGCCTGGTGCCGGGTGCTGTATTGTTTTATGTCGTACAGAAACCAACCCTCAAGCCAAACATGGTGGATTAACGATGTTTTTAGTTGAACCTAATACACAAGGTGTTCAATTTAATCATCTCGGAGACCAACTCAGCTTAAATATGGTTCCAATTTACACAATGATTATGAATCAAGTGGCTGTTGATGAAACGAATTGTATTGGCAGGGTTGGGGATGGTTTTCAGCAATTATCGCAATTTTTAATTCAACAACGGATCATTACCGCAGCTCAGGCAGTCGGTATTGCTCAAGGTGCATATGACCGCGCATTCCAGTATGTTAAAGAAAGAGAACAGTTTGGGAAAAAACTGATTCAATTTCAAATTACGCGGCATAAACTTGCAGAAATGGCAACCCAAGTCCATATGGCAAGGCTAATGAGCTATCATGCAGCCCAGCAATGGGATCAAGGAATAAAAGATATCAGTGTATCGGCAATGGCAAAAATGGTTTCAACTCAATGCGCAGTTCACGTTTCAGATGAAGCAGTTCAACTTCTCGGTGGATATGGATATATGTGCGAATATGATGTTGAACGTTTTTTAAGAGATGCCAAACGACTCCAAACTCTATATGGAACAAGGCAAATGCATCTGGATATCATTTCAGAAGCGATTATTGGAAAATAACATGCAAAAATTGAATAAAGATATTAATAGGCCTCATATTTTAATTATTGGCAACATGAATGTGGGTAAAACCACGATTTTTAATAAGATGTGTTCTGCTCAAACAGATAGTTTTAACATGCCCGGAACAACTGTTTCGATTACGTTTGGTAATATTAAAGGCAAACATCTTACTGGAATAGATACGCCGGGTATATGTTCCATTTTTTCCAAAAATGAAGATGAAAAAGTCTCAAGGGATATTCTTATTCCCGAATCAATTGAAGGACATATTGATGGTATTCTACTAGTTGCAGATGCAAAGAATTTAAAACGAGCTATTTCAGTAGCCTTGCAATATGCTGAATATGGGCTGCCTATGCTGTTTGTTCTGAACATGGTAGATGAGGCAGAACCCAGAGGAATCACTATTGATTATAAAAAACTAGCAGAACAATTGGATATTGATGTGTTTCCAACCATCGCTAGTGAAGGGATAGGAATCAATCAGATTCTTTCAAAAATGAATCAGATGAAACGACCTAAACATCAAATCAAATTTCCTGACTGGGTCGAGGAATATTTAGAAATTGTAGAAAAATTGTTAAATTCAAAGGCTATCCCCTATAGAATAGTGGGGCTATTACTTCTTTCAGATGATTGTAGTATTGAAAAATATATATTACGCCAATATGGACATGGCATGTTAAGTCAGTTAAAAGACCTTGCCAATTCATATCGTGAAAAAGAATACAACTCTGCGAGTATCCTATTAACCAACAGATATAATCTAAAAGCAGAAGAAATTGCACATACTGTTCAGACAATTACACCGTCACCCAAAAATCCTTTGTTAGTTCAGTTTGGGGATTTGTGCGCGCAGCTTAGTACAGGTATTCCCATTGCTGTCGTTATTCTTGGGCTGGTATATATATTTGTAGGCTCTTTTGCCGCAACCTATTTAGTGGATATGATCAACACAAAATTGTTTGAGGGATTTTTAATTCCTTTAACATCTAAGCTCATTGCCCCGATTCCTATTCCTTTTATCAGAGATATGATTATTGATCCTGACTTTGGTATTCTGCCTAGTGGAATTTTTTTAGCATTAGGATTGGTTTTACCCACATTCATGTTTTTTTATATTGCATTTACCATTCTTGAAACTTCTGGATATCTTTCACGTTTGTCCATTCTATTTGATAAGCTCATGAATCAGGTGGGTTTAAATGGCAGGGGAATCATCCCGATGTTAATGGGATTTTCCTGTGTTACCATGGCCATTCTAACCACACGGATGTTGAATACTGAAAAGGAAAAAAATATTGCGTGTTTTTTACTGTTTTTAGGAATGCCTTGCGCCCCTTTAATATCTGTCATGCTTGTTATACTAGGAAAAATGCCACCCTATGCTACTTTATTTGTATTTGGTATGATTTTTTTCCAAACATTTTTAGCTGGCATGGTGGTAAACTTGATATTGCCCGGACGTCGCTCTGAATTTATCATGGAAATTCCTCCAATGCGGATACCAAAATTAAAATACGCAGTTAAAAGTTCTGCATTAAAAACCTACCATTTTATGAAAGAAGCAGTGCCTGTATTTATTTTTGCTTCTATACTTGTTTTTATTTTTCATCGTATTGGTGGATTGGAATGGCTCGAAAAAGAATTGG
>PDZT01000274.1 GCA_002753105.1 Deltaproteobacteria bacterium YD0425bin50
TGAAACAGGGAATAAAACAGGGAATTGTTAATCAAGACCAGATTAACGAGGCATTGAAGCTTTCAAAAGAAAAAAAACAATCCTTAGGCAAAAGTTTGATCGAAAAAGGCTATATCACGTTTGAAATTTTAGAACGATTTGTTTATAAACAAGTAGAAGAAATCATTTTTAATCTATTCCAATGGGATTCTGGTGAATTTGAATATACCGATTCAGATATTAACTTGCGCTGGATTGAAGTAGTTAAACTGAATACCATGACCATTATTATGGATGCGGCAAGACGAATCGACGAGCTCTGTAACGACATCAGGATCGTTTGCCCTACCTGTCAAAAAATATACCGCATCCCTCAAGAACGTATTCAAGGGAACAAATCCTTTACCCTATCCTGTAGTTCATGTAAAACACAAATTAGATATCCAAACAATTAAGCAACCCTATCCATATCATTATTTATTTAAAAAATATAAACCGGGCAATGAGCAACAGAACCATCGCAATATATGCGCTCATGGTAATTGTCATGATAATGGTAAATCGATCTTCAAAATGTGAGCTGGTGTGTTTTATTCGATTTTCCATTTCAGCAAGAGTGCTCCGCAATCCTTCCTGAGTCATTTTTAAGTCACTTTGAAACTCACGGAAACAATACTTAATATGATATTCTATCACCGATTTAATTTCTTCGGATGTTTTTTCAACCGCTAAGCGTTCTTGAATGACCTGAACCATAGCTTCGACTTGAAGCTGGGCTTGTTCTTCTGAGAAGCCTGATTTCAAAAGCTGTTTTTTATATTCAACAGTATCAAACGAAGTGGGAGTATTTTTAGTCATATTCGGTTTCCTTTTATTTTAAGTATGCTAGTGTTATTTTAAGATGCTTTCAATTTTATATTATTAAAATGCTTAATTATTGCTAAAAAATCCTTAAAATTTTTCGCACGAAGAAAACGTTCAACCATCTGTGGTTCACGAAAAATTCGTGCAATTTCTGAAGTGATTTCAATCTGGGTGCTTGGATCATTAATGGGTGTAAGGATTAGAAAGATCAGATTTGCCAATTTATCGTCCGGTGAGTCAAAATCAATTCCCGTGCGCGAAATACCAACAGCTACAACTGCTTTCCTCAAATCATTGAGACGCGCATGTGGAAGCGCTAACCCTTTACCAATACCTGTGCTAAGTGATTCCTCACGTTCCCAGATAGACGCATCAAGTATCTGTTGATCTATTTTGACTACTTTGCAGGCAGCTAGTGTCATCTCATGAATAGCCTCTTTGCGAGATACGGCCTTTAATTCGGGTAAGAAAAGCTCAGGAGATACAATATCCTGTAACCGTTTTTTCTTTGCTTGACGAAGAATACATCGCATCACTGGTCCACTTATCATTGACGTGATAATCGCCATAATAACCAGAGCTACAAAAAGCCGGTTCCTGATAATTCCTGCTTTTAAAGCTAAAAGACCTAAAATAATTTCCATAGCTCCACGCGAATTCATAGCAAAACCGACTGCCCATGACTCACGTGGACTCATTCCACCCCATCTGGCTCCAAGTACACCTCCCGCAAGTTTACATGTACAAGCAAGCAGCAGTACTGTTAGCATCAGTTGAAAATCGAAATGGGTCAGAACATTTACTTTCAGTCCAATGCTTGCAAAAAATAGTGGAGCAAAAATGAACGATACAAAATGGTCAATAGTTGTACGGGTGTGTTCACGCAGATTGGATGAGTCACCAATGATAACACCCACAATGAATGATCCAAAAATTGCGTGAATCCCAATCCATTCAGTAAGTGCAGCGCCAAGTAATGCAATAGTTATAGCAAAACTGATGAGTGCTCCATCCGGCCATTGGGAATGGGAGTGTAAAAACGGCAAGGTCTTATGAATCAGCCATCGGCCAAGTGTTAGCATCGTAACTGAAAAACCTACAGTCAATGTAATCGTTACTATAATGTGGTTTCCGTGACTTGGCGAAGTATTCATAAGACCCAGAATAATTGCAAAAACCATCCATCCAACAAGATCGTTAAAAATTGCAGCGCTAACGATTATCATACCGATATCAGTACGATAAAGACCCATATCCATGAGTGTTTTCGCAATAACCGGAAGGGCAGTTATCGAAAGTGCAGTTGCAAAAAACAGCGAAAAAAGTAAACGATCAGCGTTTATTTGTTGTCCGAGTGTTCGTGGTAAGAACCATGCCATCACAAAACCAAAAAGAAATGGAATCACGATACTGACGATGCCAACTTTAAATCCAACTTTACCCTGTCTCCAAATGGTGGATAAATCGACCTCAATACCCGCTACGAGTAAAAAAAGAACAACGGATAACGTTGCTATTGCATCTAAGGTAATGGCATTCGGTCCCTGTGATGGAAATAAAAACATACTGAATTCAGGTGAAAAATATCCAAGAATGGTAGGCCCAAGCAACACTCCAGCAAGAAGTTCCCCTACCACCGCGGGCTGATGAAACCGCTGAGCTATCTCACCAAGTACCCGGGCCATACATAACAAAATTCCTAATGCAAGAAACATTACCGTTATATTATGCGACGTCAGGCTTTCCATGATTTACTTTCATAAGATTAAGAGTATTTTCGATTTTCGATTCATGATAACATCATGAAAAAATTATTTCTCTTTTTACATTAACAAATTTCGCCATTGGATGGTTATATCCCTTACCCGCTGAACAAGAACAATTGCAATATTTTTAAATATTTTTAATGCAATATCAGGTTGTTCAATGGATAATTTTTCAAATTCAGGCCGATCTAATATAAGAAGTTCCGTACTTTCTTCTGCTTTAGCTGATGCGGAACGTAAATGACCATCAACAAAAGAAAATTCACCCAATATATCACCAGACCTTACCGTTTGAATCTTCATTGGTTTTCTATTGGTTGAAGGAGATCGTATTGTAATAGTCACTACACCACTAATTACAATATATAAAGAGTCACCAAGTTCATCTTCAAGGAAAATCTCCTCATTCTCTTGATAGTGTTTTTCTTTTAAAAAGGATGCTATATAATTTAATTGATCCTCAGTCATATCCTGTCCAAACGGACTTATACGCAATACTGCTGTTATTTTATCCACCATAAAATAAAACCTTTTTATTGAGATCAAAGAATTATTAACGTATAAATTCTAATTTATATCTTGAATGATGTTCAATCTTTTTTTATAGGAAAGCAAACAAAACATTGCATTCACTATTGATCATAGACTATACAATTTATTTGAAATGATTTCAATCATTAGAAACTCATACCTCATACAAATATATTATGCCTGATGCCAAAACACTCTTAAAAAATTTTAAAAATTTAAAAACATTACCCCATATCGGTTTACAGTTAACTGCGTTGCTTTCTGATGACAATACCACGATTCATCAAATTGAAGAACTTATTCGATTAGATCCGACATTAATATTACGATTGCTTCGACTTGTGAATAGCCCATATTATGGACTTCGGGAAAAAGTAACCAGCATTTCTCAGGCAATTGTTTTTATTGGAATGAAAAATTTACGCAATATGGTTGTGGTTGAGGCCCTACGAGATATTTATAAAAATAGCGTTGAAAATCAAATTTTTTCACGCACCAAATTATGGATGCACTGTGCTGTAGTGAGTATTTCCAGCCAAATGATCTCTGAGCGTGTTTTTAATAAAAAAGGTGAAGATGCTTTTTTATGTGGAATTCTTCATGATATTGGTATGATTGTAGAAGATCAGATTGTGCCTAATATGTTTATTAAGGTATGTGAATCATATAATCCAAAACTGATGAACATCATTGATGTTGAAAAGGAAATCATCGGTACTGATCATGCTGCTGTAGGGAATATTTTGGCTATAGACTGGAAATTGCCAGTAGTTGTTCAAGACGGCATTAAAAATCATCATAAAGTCACCCAATCTTTAAACCCTGAAAGTATTGAAGGAATTATTCAGATTTCTGAATATTTAAGCGCTAAACTCAATTATACGGCTATTAAAGCGCAATCTGTAACATTATCACCACCGCTAGTGGTACATATGGGAAAAAGCATTTCTGAATACAAAACCATCATGAAAGACCTTCCTGATGAAATTAAAAAAGCCAAAGATATTTATCAATTTGAACAGGATGCTTAACAATGGACACGCTTGACACCCTATTCGATGATCAGTTATTTAATGAGTTTATTAATATTGATCAGCGTTATGCAGAATATTTTGATTTTTTGGAACATCGAATCCCACATTTCCAAATTACCCTGATTGATGCAAGCAACCATCTTTTCAGCCAAAATAATGCCTTGGATGTATCACCTGAGTTCATCGAAAAAATAATCAAGTTAAATCTTAATGCTGCTGCAGAGAATGTTCCCCACTTGCTTGATCAAGCAATATATTGCATGTATATTCCGCAATTCAATGCGACTATTGCTTTTCAATTGATGGACTCAGAAAAAAACAATACTTACGCATCCATTCTCGTCAAAAGCATTACAGAACTCTTTTTTAACCAAAAATTACTTGATGAAGAAAAAGACTATTGCCGCACTTTAAAACAACAATATGAACGTAAAATAGATGTATTACGTCATAGTTATCATGATATTCTTGAAGAAAATAACAAAAATAGTCAAATCATTCAGCAGCAACAACTAGAGTATTCTGAAAAACTTCAATCCGAAATTCAGAGACAAACTGCAGAACTGCGAGCAACAAACACAAAGCTGCAACAGGAAATCGAAGAACGCTTACAAGCAGAAAAATATATGGCGGCCGCCAAATCAAAAGCGGAGTCTGCCAACAAAGAACTGATTCAAGTCAATATGCAATTAGAACAAGCCATTGCCAAAGCAAATGACATGGCTGAACGTGCAAAAATTGCCAATAAAACCAAAAGTCAATTCTTAGCCAACATGAGTCATGAAATTCGAACCCCTTTAAATGGGATTCTTGGCATGACAGAACTGGCTATGGAAACAGATTTAGACATCAACCAAAAAGATATTTTGACAACCATTCAACAGGAAGCCCAGTCTCTTTTAAGTCTTATCAATGATATTCTCGATTTTTCAAAAATTGAAGCAGGAAAACTTGAATTAGAATCTATTCCATTTGATTTAAGGCAGCTTTTTGATGAATTGCTTACCACGTATGCTATTCAATCTGAACAAAAGGGGATCGAGCTGATATGTTATATTCAACCTGATATTCCGGCAAAACTATTTGGCGATCCAAACCGAATTAAACAAATTCTGGTCAATCTGATTGGAAATGCACTCAAATTTACTTCTATAGGGCATATCTATATTCAATGCAAATGGGTCTCTCAGGAAGAAGAACAGATTACCTTGGAATTCTCAGTAGCAGATACAGGAATCGGTATTCCAAAAGAAAAACAACATTTGATTTTTGAAAGCTTTACACAAGTAGATGGTTCCACAACACGAAAATATGGAGGGACTGGCTTAGGGACTGCCATTTCTAAACAACTCGTAGAATTGATGGGCGGGAACATTGGATTAACAAGCGAAGAAGGAAAAGG
>PDZT01000275.1 GCA_002753105.1 Deltaproteobacteria bacterium YD0425bin50
GGCAAAAATCAATAACGAATTAAAAGAAGTCCCGATCACCAAAAAATTTTTTGGAGATTGTTCCATTGTAGAGCGTGCCATTGTTACTTTGGCCAGTGAACGGGCATTGCTTTTAATTGGAGATCCGGGAACGGGTAAAAGCTGGTTATCAGAACATCTTGCAGCGGCTATCAGCAATAATTCCAATTTAACCATTCAAGGTACTGCGGGCACTACAGAAGAACAAATCAAATATTCATGGAATATCGCACAAATTATCGCTGAAGGGCCTAAACCGGCTAACATGATTCCTAGTCCTACCATCGTGGCCATGAAAAATGGCGCTATACTGCGTTTTGAAGAAATTACCCGCTGTCTTCCAGATGTACAGGATGCGCTGGTCTCAATTCTGTCTGATAAAGCAATTGCAGTACCAGAACTGCCGGATGCCAATCGCATTGGCGCCAAACCGGGTTTTAATGTGATTGCCACAGCGAACTCCAGAGATCAAGGGGTGAATGAGCTTTCCGCGGCGCTCAAACGGAGGTTTAATTATATTTATATCCCGATTGTCAGCGATCATAAAACAGAGATTGAAATTATTAAACAACGCACGACTGAATTAATGGAACAATATTCAATTCCTGTGGTGATCGAACACTCTATTCTTAACCTGATCACCAGAGTCTTTCGGGAAATCAGGGATGGTAAAACCAGTGATGGCGTCAGTCTGAAAAAAACGTCAACGGTTTTATCTACTGCAGAAGCCATTGGTGTAGCGTTTGAAAGCGCTTTACAGGCCTATTATTTTGGAGATCGGAATATCCACGCGGGTCATATTGCCAAAAACATTATTGGTTCTGTTGTCAAGGAAGACTTAAGCGACCGTGACATTTTTAAAGAATATGTTCTTCTGGTCGCTAAAAAACGCGGAACAAATGACAAACTCTGGGAACAATTCCATAATACGGCGATGGATGCGCTTCAATGATTCAGTCGATAGATTCCATACAATCGACCGTAGATGAATTACAGATTGATCCTGATGTTATCCAAAAACAGGTAGATCAGGTTTTAAATGATAGCATCTACTGGTTTCCGATCCGTCATCACTCGCTGACCGCTGCCAGATATTTAGAAAAACTCATTTTAACCCGAAAACCGAAACTCATCCTGATTGAAGGCCCTTATGAATCGAATCCACTTATTCCGTATATAGTGGATCGTGATTCCAAACCGCCGATTGCAATTTATTCAAGTTACCGAGATGATTATAACCAATTTGGACTTGCTGGAATTCAAACTGTATCTCCAGATATCCCAGCCCGTTTTAGCTGTTGGTTTCCGTTTTTATCCTATTCTCCTGAATATGTCGCCTTAAAAACCGCTCATAAAATCAAAGCTGATTCGGTGTTTATTGATTTACCCCATTATGCGTTAATCAAAAAATATAGTCCCAATACTGATGAGCAGATCGAGACAGAAGAACCTGAACCAGACTACAAACCTGTCCAACAATCGAATGATGAAGGTTTAATTATCAGCAGTCACTTCTACCAAAAATTTACTCAACTCGCGGGATTTAAAAGCTGGGATGAAACATGGGACAGCCTTTTTGAAGTTTACCAATCAAAACGGAATAGTGAAGATTTTCGGAGAGATATGGCTTTTTTTTGTGCCTGTGTACGAGCGACTACGGATATGAAACGCATCATCGCTGACGGCATACTTGAACGTGAAGCATTTATGCTGAAAACCATTGAACAGGAGATTCAAAAACGTGCTCTTTCGAATAACGACGTGATTGTGGTTTGCGGTGGTTTCCATATCTTTGCGGATCGTCATAACATCGTTGACATCCCACAGTTTCCAGAAGGCACGGTATATACCACGGTTGTTCCGTATTCTTTTTTCAGAATTTCAGAATTATCAGGTTACAGTGCTGGGAATAGAGCGCCGCAGTATTATCAGTTGTTATGGGAACAGGATCAAGGAACAAAGCCTAACGAAGCCGGGATTCAGTATATCATTAATGTTTTTTCACACGGCCGAAAACAAGGCGAGTCCTTATCTTCCGCAGATGCTATCTCAGTAACTCAAACCAGTCAGTTTCTCGCTAATTTGAGGGGACGTAACGTACCTGTTTTAGATGATCTTCACGATGCGTTAATGACCTGCTGCTGTAAAGGCAATCCACTTGAACAAGGCATCCATTTACAAAAAGCAATTGCCTTAGTCGATATCGGAAATAAAATCGGCAGGGTTACTTCAAAGCTGACAAAACTTCCGGTATTGAGCAATTTTTATGATCTGTTAGAAGAATTGGAATTACAAGACATCCATCATAAAGATGCGCGGATGAATTTAGATTTGGACAAACGCAAAGACAAAGACACAAAACGGTCGATATTTCTGCATCGGTTACGCTTTTTACAAGTACCCATCGGCGAGATCATTGACGCGAACAGAACAGGAATATTAACCGGTACGCTTTTTAAAGAAAAATGGCGGTTGAAATGGTCTCCTAAAATAGAAGAGGCGCTGATCGAAATCAACCTTTATGGGGACAGCATTGAAACTGCTGCGCTTCATAAATTTAAGGAAGAATTGTCCAAAGACTCATCGTTGGCTCAAGCGACCTGTCAAAAACTTATTCAGGCCATTGATATGGATTTTCCTGATATTGTCATGCAGGTAGAAGAGATATGCGGGGTAGCTATTGATACCGATTCGCATTTTGCCAGTTTAAGCCATGCCTTAACCAGCTTGCTCGTATTAAATCAATATGCTCTTTTTCGAAAACTTCCGCATGAAAGATTAGAATCCCTTATTTTACGGTGTTTTGATAGAGCCTGTTTTGCGATTCCGAATACAGCCAATGTTTCAGAAGAGAGTCAGAAGGAAGTGATATTTGCATTATTGGGTCTGGCTGAAGCCCTTCAGCTCAGCGGACGCGGAAATGTTCCTGAATTAGACAGGAATTTGTTTCTTCAACATTTAAGGCAGGCGGCGCTCATATCTGTTTCTCCCTTTATGTGTGGTGCTTTTTGGGGAATGCTTACGGAATTACGGGAACTTCCTATCGAAGAATTGACGAGTCTTATTTCTGCTTATGCCAAAGAACAGCCGGATAAAATGGTTCAGGCCGGTGATTTTTTAGATGGGTTAATGAGTGTTTGCAGAACATCGATTATGGTGGGCGCTCCGCATCTGATAGATGCGATTGATGCGTTATTAACCACTGCGGAATGGGATGCTTTTTTAATTATGCTGCCGAAAATGCGCTCTGCTTTTGAACGTCTGCACCAAAAACAACGGGATACCATTGCTGAAATAGTGGCTAAAAAATTCGGACTCATTGATTCTAAACCCTTGACAAGCCTTGTCGCGTCTCTGGGTACAGAAGCAATGATCGCCCGGATTGATGGTCAACTGGCTGAAATTATGAAAAAATGGAGTTTCGATGAATGACCACTAATATTCCGGTGAATCAAAATCATATCTCCAAGTGGCGTTTAATCTTAGGAAAAGAGGCTGAGAAATATGGAATTGCCTGTGATGGTGAGATATCCTATACCGGTCAATTAATTGATTTTATTTTTAGCTCAGATTCTGACAATCGACAGGGGGGAAAAGGAAGTTCGAGGTTGACGATTCCCAAATGGATTGACGCGGTTAATGTTCTTTTTCCAAATCCAGTCAAAGAAGTCATGCAGCGAGAGCTGGTTAAACGACGTGGTATCCATGAGTTAATGCAGAAACCTGAGCTTTTAGAAAAAATCGAACCTAACTTAGACCTTGTGAAGACGATCCTGACGCATAAAGACTTGTTAACGCCTGAAACCAGAAGCTTAACAAGGAAAATTATTGATCATGTTGTAGAACAGCTTAAAAAGAAAATGAAAATTCAAATTGAAAGAGCCATAACAGGTGCTATTCGTCGGGATAGACATTCACCTGCACGGGTATTTCGCAATATTGATTTAAAAACCACGATCAGACGTAATCTTAAAAATTTTGATACAAACTCTCAAAAGCTATTAGTCGATAAAGTGTTCTTTTTTGCTGCAGAACGTAAGCGCCGTCCATGGCATATTATTGTAACCGTAGATCAATCCGGTTCTATGTTAGATTCAGCAATATTTTCATCGGTGATGGCTTCAATTTTTGCGGAACTGCCAAGTCTGAAGACATCGCTGATTCTGTTTGACACCTCTATTGTTGATCTTTCTGATAAAGTGGGACAGCCGGTGGATGTGTTATTATCTATTCAACTGGGTGGCGGAACCGATATAACCCAAGCTCTGATGTATGCCAATCAGTTGATTCGAGAGCCTAAACGCAGTATTGTAGTGCTGATTACGGATTTCTATGAAGGCAGACCTGAACATGATTTAATCCGGCAGGTTGGTTTAATGGCCGAATCAGGAATTCGTCTGATTGGATTGGGCGCTTTAGGCTATAATGCGCAGCCAGAGTATAATAAAACCACCGCTCGAAAATGCCGCAAAGCAGGAATGGATATTTTGGTCTGTACCCCTGAAAAACTTGCCGAATGTATGGGAAAAATAATTATAGGAGCATAACAGATGGAAACCAACATAAATATAAAACATTATACAAAACTTGATGGCAAAACTTTTGCATTTTTTGGTGAATTTAACTATTTTCCAGATTATCATATTCGTAGATCACCAGAACGTCTTGTTGAAGCGCTAGGCGGAAAAATCTTATCAGAAGTTTCTCCCTCTCTGAATTATTTAATTATTGGTGAAAAACGGGGTAAAGGGAGATCCGATGCGATTCGGGATGCTAAAAAACTGAATGATAAACATCAGGCAACCATTCAAGTCTTAACAGAAAAAGAGTTTTTAAATCTGGTATGTCCCAAGATAGAAAAATGTGTTTTTGCGTTTATTGGCACATTTAGTAAAGGGATTGAAGGAATTGACGGAGGTGCTGCCGCTTTGTTAAGCCCTTATCATGTTCAACTCATTGATACGGTTGCGCCTCATCTGGATTATCTTATTATTGGCGATAGAAGAGGCAAGGGCAAAACAACGTATATTCGTGATGCAGAAGAATATAATTCCAAAGGCGCACAGATTTCGATATTAACCGAGACCCAATTTTTTGATCTTCTGTCTCATCAGAAAAATCCTACCCATGTAACCAAACTGGATTTACCCTCTTTAATCATGCAGTTACGAAATGTGCTGGATCCAAAACGGATTGAACGTGCTCTGCAAATGCTGCAAAAAGAATCGTATCATTTATACACAGATATCAAAGATGATTTTGTTGGAGGTATTGTAAAAAGTCAGACCAATCCTGATCTTCAGTATTCATGTTTTATGAGTGAACACGGCGAATACACTTGTTATGATAATGACTTAAACCAATGTATGGGATTGCAGGGAAAAGTTTGCAAGCATATCATCGTACTGCTCTTAGGAATGTCTCAGTCGGGAGGGATGAAACCTGAAAATGCGTATCATTGGGCTAAAAACTGCTATAGAAAAAAGCCTAAA
>PDZT01000276.1 GCA_002753105.1 Deltaproteobacteria bacterium YD0425bin50
CTTGTCATCGCATAAAGATAATACGCCCCATGAAGGAAGGCGATCTCGAAATAGGTCATAACTAAAATCCGATTTTAAATGTACTAAACCGCCAGAAACACCTACCCAAAAACCACCGGCATTATCTGATATCGCTGCATTGACAGTACCATTTTTAACAATAACTTCGCTCAACACATTTGATGTATCGAAAGTCCATGTCGATGAATCAAGATGTGAGATATTCCCGGCGGCACTGAAGGCTACTATTCCGCCATGATCATCAGGAAGAATAAAATTTACTTGATTTGATTTGAGCTTAGAGTTTGCAGTAGTAAATGTAACCCATTCTCCATTTTTTGACTGATAGGCCAAGCCTTGATCTGTTCCAATCCACAGCCCATTTTCAGACAATACCGCGTTAATTTTTGAAACTGATAAACCCGGAATTGTTCCATAATCTTGTATTAAAGCACGATCAACGCTAAATTGTAATAGACCTCTGTTAGAACCTATATAAAAAGATCCATCAGGATTTTTAAAAAAGGAATTAAAATCTAAACTAAGTAATGGGCTTATGCTCTTATCCGCTTTAAGAGTTGTAAATTCAAAAGGAGTACCAATATAATACCCACCTGCATTATCATTGCTTAAAAAATTAATGATAAGGTCTGGATTACAGTTAAGCCATGTCTGCCACATTTCATTTTCTAAGGCATAAATTCCACCCGGAGCATAAATCACTGGAGAATGATTGTCTTGCACAGTAATCGCGAGAATGCGATTGTTGGGTAATCCATCTTCTGCATGATTGGAAAAGGGCAGCCATGCTCCGTTTTGAAAATACTGTATAGTTGTTGAACTCAGTTTCCATTCCCAACCTTTATCGCTTGCATATAAGGGAATATCGCTGTTTGACTGTTTCTGCCATTTACCATCAGATGTAAAATGCGCTATCTGCTTATCTACAGCCCATAGCCACACACCACCAGAATTATCAGAAATAACACCTAACAGATCATTGGAAGGCACCTCGGAAACAAATGTATTAAACACTTGAAAAGTACCATTGGCTTGACGCCAAACCAGCCCAGCATTGCTTGCGATAAAAATTCCGCCTAATCCATCCGAAGCAATCCCTCTTAACTCATTAGTTGGAAGCTTTGAATTATCTTCAGTAAATGTTTCAAAGATTCCATCCGCTTTGATATGTGACAGTATATAGCTGCCGCCGGATAACCATATTCCTCCATTATAATCACTGGCAATTCCTATTGCAGAAGAAATTGCGCTTCCCCAAAAAGGTTTTGGTATTCCAGATGCGCCAATATGAGAAATACCCGATGACGTCCCCACAAATATCCCACCAGATCGGTCCGTATAGCAGAGTTTGTTAATCGTATTTGACGGTAAACCATCCAACGTTGTGTATAAACGTAATAGTTGATTTGTTGTAGCATCCCGTTTTTCTAAACCTCCGTTTGTGCCAACCCAGAGAGTATTTCCATCCTGAGACGGTAAGACGGTATTTATCTGTAAACGGGACGTAAAGACTGTCCAATTGATATTTTCGGCTGTTCCTATAATTGGAATTGAAGTTGAGATACCTATAGATACATTTAGTGTTTTTTCTACCCTGTTTCCAGATATATCCGTACCTCTTATCTTTGCAGCATAATAGCCTGCAGTGGAATAGGTATGCTGAGGGGAAGGATCTCCGCTGAATTGTCCATCTCCAAAGTCCCAACTATAACTGTACGGTTCTTTTCCACCAGATGCGCTTGATATAAAATTAACCCAAAACGGTGCTCGGGTGTTTGCTGCGCTTACAGAAGCCGAAAGAATAAATGTGTTAGATGGTATGGTACGAACTGCTTTTAGATAATAGCTTCTATTGAGAGCACCAACAACACTTGATATTGATCCCTTGACGCCATCGACGAGAATAACATCAGCAAACGTTATGACATGATTACCATTTATTATATCCATTTCAGTGTAGTCATGCGTACTATTTGACCAATAAGCATTATTATGTAACATGAGTGAAAATATGAAATAACACGACTCGAAAGTAGTCCGTAGCTCATCAATACTAGGCGCACGCCAATCCGAATACCCGGCAAACGTTAAATTATCAGCATACGCCATTGCCTCATTCCATGTTCTTGTCACGCCATCATCAGATTTCTGCCACATCAGCCATGTTTGAGTGTCTGTAACCGTACCGTCTCCATTATCGATGAATCGGACTGTGGCGAGTAAAGGTATGCAAGTGAATACAATGGTAATGAAACAAGATACAATCAGGGTGATACTTTTTTTGTAGTGCATGGTTTCCTCCTAAATCAAACAAATCATAGTTTGGGTTAATGATTATCAGTCAATCTCTTTGACAAACATATCCAACGAATCGACTTGAACTGCTTTTTTCAACAATCGATTTAGTTTGGCTGAATCCGTGATGTCCTGAATGGTTTTGGGTATTGCTTTAGGAATACGCTTAAAGCGCAGTTTGAGGATATCGATAATTCCTTTCTGGATTCCTTGATGAATTCCAATTTCTATTCCTTTTTCAATACCTCTTCTTTCAACTGTTGTGATGTACGGCATACGTTTTTCCTCCTCAAATTGTGTGAATTCTTTCCAAAAACTGTTTTCTAAATCATGTGGCAGGCGCATTAACCAGTCAATAAACGTAAAAAGCTGAAGAATATCTTTGCGGTCATATCCTAATTCATACAGACGACGGGTCAGTGTTATTTTCCATACTTTTCGGACATCAGCATTATGACGGCTTTCCATGGTTTTGATATGTGCCATCACTGCAATGGCAAATGGATTAGTGCTTTGTTCCAGCTCATTCCATTTGTTCTTCTTTTTATAATCCGTAAGCTTGATCACTGGAAAACGCATCACTACATCACATTTCCATAGTTCTTCCTGATATTGGCTGGGTTTCCAGTTGGTATGTTCATCTGCCAATATGGCCATGCTGGCAACAGGCTTATGGTAACGGTCAAAAATTCGATAGTGATAAACATACATTCGTTTGGCAAAGTCAGAATCCTTTTGTCCCTGAATTTCAACATGAATTAACACCCATGCTTCTGTCTGATCTTTTCGGAATACCCGGACTAATTTATCTGCATAGCGTTTGCCTAACTCAGCATCCCGAACCACCTGTTGCAGTTCTTTGTCAAAAAATTCATACCCTCGTTCCCAGTCAATATCTTCCGCAGCCCATGGAAAGAAAAAAAACATGAAATCCTGAAAATACTGGGATAACATCTCTTTCCACGGGTTGTCATAATCATCGTCTGTTTCCGTTTCAGTTGCTTTTATCTCTTCTGTTTCAGTCATCTTACTTGTCAACCTTTCATTGGGTATTTTTATTATTGTGACATGCCTTATTTGACATGCCTTATTTAACCCAACTTTCTACCTTGTCATTGCGAGCGAAGCGAAGCAATCTCACACAATACCGCGTACATTGATTTTACAAGATTGCTTCGTCGCTGACGCTCCTCGCAATGACAATACGGCCTTATAGGTAGCAAGTTGGGTTATCATAATAATTCTCTGATTACGTTACTTAATCTCAAACGATTTGCTGTCATAATGAATCCAACTTTCAGGTTTCATGATATCAAAACCTGCGTGCGCCACCAACCCCAAACATGTATAAGTACCCAGTGGAATTCCAGTAGGCAGATCAATATTTAAAATCGTCAAAGTTTGTTCTCCGGTAAGGGTTACATCTTGCTTGTAAGGAATGATCTGACCGGGCCAGCTTGATTGAAACGGATACGCAAACGTTAAAAAATAACCTTCTGGAAATACAAGCGCCACATAAATATCAACCATCGTTTGTCCATTGAGCAGCAAACTTAAATTAAAGCGTTCGTTGTAAGTATAGACACTTTTATTCAACCCTACATAAACCGATGCGATTTCACCGCCTTGAGATTCCACTTCAGAAAGTAAGGCATCGGACAGAGTTCCATCTTCAGACTCCGCCTGATAGATCAACTGGTACAGTCCAGATTCATTGAATTTGTCATATTTTTTCTCCCACTGATCCTGTGCAGGGTTGTAGATCAACTCAATGTCTTCTCGTGCGAGATTATCCAGCAGCGTTTCCAAATTCGGATCATATTCTGGAATTGAATATGTAGGAAAAATTACGGTTCCTTTGACCTTGCGAATAGGCGTCTCGCCAGATGCAGTCTTTACCCACAAAACAGCAGAGTTTTTATTTCTCTCCAAATTCATTCTTGGATGAACCGTCACAATCGCAGGCGGGTCTGCGGCTGAAACCTCATCATTTCCAATTTTAAACCTCGAAGCCAGCATTCCATCTCCAGTCATTGAATAGATTCCATCACCATTATCATCGAATTGCGGACGCTGATCCCTAAAAAAAGTTTTGTAATTCACCATCCATTCATCTGTATATTTAAAGACATCATAAGCTGAAAAGCCTTTACGGAAATATTCAATCATTTTTTCTGTAAAATTAACGCCTTTTTCAGTATTCCATGAACGTTTATCTGCTTCTGAACTCGTAATGATAATCCGGTTTTTTCCTGCCAAATCATCTAAAAATGAACCTGAAAAACACGCATCTATCCAGATTAATTTCTGAATTTCTTCTGGTAATAACGCCATGAGTTCCTTTAATTTCTGTGCAGTTAAATATCTACCCTGAGTAAGTGTAAGACTATCTTGAGATGCATGACCATGAAAATAAAAGATAAACTGCTGACCTGTACCTAAATTATTTTTTGCAAACATAAAGGCTTGTTCAATTTCCTTTTCAGGTTCAAATAACTGACCATCTACAATATGATCGTCTCGTCCGTCACCAGTGACATCCTGAAAAGAAACCGGATTGAGATAATAGATATCATGGTCAGTAAATCCGCGGTGGCTGAAATATTTATAGACGGATTTGCAGAGTTCGTCTGTAATCTGGAACAGAGCTTTGTTAGACTCATGAGCACCGCCGCCTGCTATAATAATGGCTTTACCAATACCAGAAGGTTGAATCGGAGGTGTTTCGTCTTCAGGTTCAAATATTGCACTAATATTTTTATCGGCATTCATGGTTACAATGAGTGGATTTGTCGTTCCAGAAGCATCTCCACCCCATTGCACAAATCGATAGCCAGTATTGGGAACAGGTGTTAATGTTACCTTAGAATTACAATCATAGGTTGAAGTATTCGGACTTTGAGTAACTGTTCCGTTTTCAGCGATAACCTTCAGAGTAAATGGTTTTAATATGAAATTGGCTCTAACCAGTTTATTTCCATTCATAGTTAATGTGAAAGTAGGATTTGTTCCTGAAACATCACCGCTCCATCCTATAAAAGTGTAACAAGGATTTGCACTTGCTGTTACAGTTATGGTTTCATCCATATTATAGGATTCTTTATTTGGTGAAACAGATATTGTACCGCTCTCAGATGGATTTACCGATTTAGATAGTGTTAAGTATTCTGTT